>JAMPEO010000020.1 GCA_023665105.1 Candidatus Gastranaerophilales bacterium
AACGTCGTGATAAGACCGGTGCAGGCATGATGGCTGCTAAAAACGCTCTTGTTGAAGTTGATGGTGATATGGAAAAAGCAATGGAAGTACTTCGCCAAAAAGGTATCGCTTCTGCTGAAAAGAAAATGGGTAGAATCGCTGCTGAAGGTAGAATCGGTTCTTATGTTGATGCAACTTGCGGTGCTATGATTGAAGTTAACTGCGAAACAGACTTCGTTGCTAAGAATGAAGAATTTATTGAATTAACTAACGGTTTAGCAGAATTAGTTGCTAAAGCTAATCCTGCAGATGTTGCAGCACTTGAAGCTACTGATTGCCCTAAATGTGGTAAAGCAGTTGCTGAAGTTCTAAAAGAAAAAATCGCTTCTATCGGCGAAAAAATTACTATCAGAAGATTTGTACGTTATGAAGGTAACATTGCAACATATATTCACAACGGTAAAATCGGTGTGTTATTAGAAACTTCTGCTGCTGATGAAGAAATCGCTAAAGATGTATGTTTACACATCGCTTCTTCTGCTCCTGAATTTGTTTCTAGAAACGAAATTCCTGCAGAAGTTATCGAAGAAGAAAAAAGAATTGAAATGGGTAAAGAAGATTTGGCTAAAAAACCTGAAGAAATCAGAGCCAAAATCGTTGAAGGTCGTGTTAACAAATTGATGTCTCAAAGATGTCTTCTTGAACAACCTTTCGTTAAAAACCCTGATTTAACTATTGAACAATTAGTTTCAGGAAAACTTAATATCGTTAAGTTTGAAAGATTTGTTCTTGGTGAAGGTCTTGAAAAACGTTCAGAAAACTTTGCTGAAGAAGTTATGGGACAAATTAACGGCTAATTATAAATTAGTATTAATAATAAAAGAGCGGATAGATTTTCTATCCGCTCTTTTTAATAATAACTTATTTTATTTCCAGATATCGCCACGACTGAGAACTTCTTTTTTTGCTTTTATTTCAAGTTCATCAGCTCTTGTTGAGTTCTCGCTAAAGATATGTCTATATCTGGCTTCCATTTTGTCATGTTTTGCAATTCTTTTTTCAATGTTTCCTATATATTTTTCCCAAGATTTGTGTATTGCTTTGTTGCCATACTTTTCAAAATCTATTTCAGGACCGCCGTGAGGTCTAATTCTGTTATCTGCTTCCGGTTCAGCTTTTTGGAATGCTTTTCTAATATTATTATAAGATTTACGACAGAATCTTATAACACTTTCTCTGTATCCTAAAGCAACTCCAAGACCTACTAAAATTGATAAACCACCAACAACGGTTAAAGCATTATCTTTTTCTTCCGGTTTGATTTGTATTTTCTCATTAACCTTTTTTTGCAAAGCTTGCATTTTTGGTGATGTATTATTTGCTATAACTGGTTTTTGTTGGTTATTTATGCTTAAAGCCATTGAAATTCCCTCAATAAATTTATATTGTAATAATGCAAGTATTTAAATTTTTTTGTTAGTCATGGCTTTTTATTTTACAAATATTAACAAAGACTCTTATACTAGCAAAAAAATCTTTTATTATTTTTATACTAATTGTTAATAAAAGGAGAATATACATGGTACCTAGTCTAATATCAGAATCGTATGAATATTATAATAAACCGAAAACAATTACTATTGCTAATATGAGGTATAAAAATGTTGATGCAGTTGATTCAAGACGTTTTATCGATGGCGATAATGTTGAAAAAACTATCAATGATATTGAAGCTAGAGATGGCAGATATGTATGCATAGCAAATGAAAATAAAGTTGAACACTCTATGAAGCAGTATAGATATCCGGTTACAAGAAAGCTTGGCGGGAAAACATACCATAATATACATATGAATTATATAGGTAAAGATGGTTCAAAAATATATGAAATGTATAACAACGGTTTCTTTAACAAGGTTAAGGTAACTACTAGTGGTGAAGTGTTGGATTATAATGCTATTCAACGTCAAAAAATTAAAGAGTTTTTCTTGAAACCGTTCAAAAGTGCTGCAAATTTATTACGAAAAATAAGATAAAATATAAATGATTATTAGATTAAACTACTCTTTTGTGTAATTGTAAAATTCTTGCTATTTTTTTTTATATATGTATAATGATGTTATGAATGGTGTTACACGAGAGAGTATGTAGAAAGGATTATTCTATGAAAAATTCATTAAAAGTATTATCAGTTGCTGCGTTAGCATTAGGTTTAGGTTTTGGTATCAGTAATACAGCTGTTACAAATGCTGCTGCTGGTTCTTCAATCGCTGTTGTTGACGTTGCTCAAGTTATCAATAATAACAGTCAAGTTAAAGCTTTGAAAGCAAAACAAGAAAAGAAATCAGAAGCTTTAAAATCTTGGGTTGAAACTGCAAGAGCTGATGTTGAAAAACAATCAACAGATGCTGCTAAAGTATCTTTAACTAACAAATATAACAAAGAATTACAAAGTAAAGTTGAAGCTCAAAGAAAAGAACTTTATGATGAATCAACAAAAATTGATGCTAAAATTGGTGCTGCTATAGCTAAGAAAGCTCAAGCTGACGGATATTCTTTAGTTTTAGTTAAAGGTGCTGTATTATACGGTGGTGCTGATATTACTGAAGATATCAAAAAAGTTACTAAGTAATTATAATTACTTATATAAAAGCAAAAAGGCGGATTTTATATCCGTCTTTTTTTGTTGTTGCTTTGTTTGAAAAATATAGCTCTTTAAAATTATTAAATTTGATAAAAATAATTCTTAAGAGTGATAAAATAATGAAAAAAAATTGTTATCATAAAAAAGTAAGTTAGTTACGAACCGGGTGTTAATTCGAGATTGCAAAACGATTTACGTTATTCGGACTTGAGGAGTGACTGGCTTACACTTTTTTTGTATATTTATCCTTTTGTTACAATGCTTAACAAATGTATCTTTCTGAAATAGGCTAAATGATTGAGTTTTAGGGTTTGTTCTCAATCGTTTGATTTATTTTTGAATCATAAAATTTGAATTTTGTCGGCTGAATATTAGTAATAATGCTATTCCTATCTATTTTAATAGTTTTTCAGGGTTTGGTCAGGGTTGAATTTTGCTTGACAATACCATATAATGTCATTATAGAGTATAGTATAAAAGTTTTGAGGACTATAAAATTTAATTTATCTTATGTTTTAAGTATGTCGTAGCAGGACGCTGTTTTACGATATATTAGTAAGGTCTGTTGGTTTTATGCGGAACAGTATGAATATAAAAAGAATCTTTACTAGATATATATTAGCTTTATTATGCATTATAGGTATTGGTACTAATACCGTTGCTGATGCTGCTTATGAATTATCTACTAATCCAACTGACGGTTCTGTTCAAGTTACTGTAAACGGTTCCTCATATTACTTTACCCCTGATGCTTCTGATACCGCATATCAAAATACTACCTCCCTCAAAAATACTCTTGTTACTTCCGGTGCAACAGATGCTGATTTCTATATTGTTAATGGTACAAATCGTACTTATTATAAGATGAGTAATGATTTGGATACTTTTATTAGAACAGCTTCCAGTGGCGATGCATTTTCTCTTGCAAATAATCAAACTTATATACTAACATCCAATTTGTCGCAGTTCGATAAAGACGGTCAATATTCTATTTATGCTAATCTTGGTGAAGAGGGCAGAATTTATGCCGGTGGCAGACAACTTTTCTATGTTAACAACGCAAATACAAATTTGAATGTTGCTAATATGGTTTTGACAGGTGCTTCAACAAACTCATTTGGTTCTATTTTTTATAATTCTGCAGGTACTGTAAATTTATCAAATTCTAAGGTAAATCAAAATGCAGCAGGCAATGGTGGTGCAATCTATAATGCTGTTGGTTCTACGTTCAATATACATAGTACAACTTTTGATACTAACCGTGCGAATGATCCTTTAGCTGGCGGTGGTGGTGCTGTTTATAATGCAGGACAAATGTTAATAGAAGATTCTGTGTTTACAAATAATACTGCTAGAAATGGTGGTGCTATTTATAACACGGGTACTTTAGAAATTTCAGGAACTACTTTTACAGGAAATACTGCAACAAGTGGTAGTGCTATATATAATACAGGTACAATAAATCTATCTTCTTCTACTTTTGGAGAAAATGATAGTATATATAATAATTCGGGAGCTGAGATTAATATTTCAGGCTTGTCGCCGACAACTATACGTTCAAGTATTCTGGGTGCGGGAACATTGAATGTTGCCGGAGCGTTGAATTTATATGGTGATATTTCAAATACTCAGACGGTTAATATTTTGCAAGATGGTGTTTTCTCTATATATAATACATCATCATCTTTTGTGTTTAATCCGGATGCATATTCTTGGTTGGGTACAATCAATCTTGCTGCTGCAGGAACAACGCTTGCGTTTAATAGTGGTTCATATAATATTATTGGTACTTTAATTGGCGAATCAGGTTCAAAAATATTAAATACCGGAACAGATTTGACTATTAAAGGAAACGCAAATACAAGTTCTTTCAATGGTTCTTATGAACAAAATGGCGGTTCTTTGACTGTAGATTTAGGCTCAAGATTATTCAGCGGAGAAAAGAATATTAAATCAGGTAAGTTAACTGTTAATTCTGATAACCTTGTTGGTGTAAATAATATCAAACTTGGTTCAGATACAACAATGCTTATTAATACAACTACCGGTGGTGAAATTGCTGATGGTATTTTTGGTTTTACTGGTTCTAATGCTATTGCGGAGTTTGGTTCTACCGGTCAAACAACAAATAAACCATCTTATAGATTATCAAGTATAAGCGGCAATTACGCTGATATGAACACAGTTAAATTATCAGGTGTTAATGTTGCATTATCTGATTCTTCTTATATGAATAACAAATATGTATTTGATAACTCTGTTATAAATCTTGTTGATAATACTTCTAATTCATACACATTTGAAAATCTAACATCATCAAATTCTGATTTATCTATTGATATAGATTTAGCAACAGCTACAAGCGATAAATTAATTGTCAATTCCGGTTCAGGTACTATAAACTTAAAGAATGTATCAGTTAGAGGTGTTACAGGTGATAACAGTGTAGATTTTGTTATTCTTGATGGCAATTCTTCTGTAATATTAGCAATAGATGCTGCTATACTTGACCAACGTTTTAATACAGATATGGATAGTGTAATTTATACTGATACATCTGTTGGTTCCAAAAAATTTGTTGAATATAAAAATAATATGGATAAAACGATAGGTTTGACTCTCACTATCGGTGATAAAATGGATGCACTTGCAGCTATTAACCAAGCTTCTTCTGCTACAGATACTAAGTTTGCAAACAGATCTTTCTTGTTCCGTTCGGATAATGAAACATATACAATTACAAGTGATTTAGGTGCTACAGGTTCAGGTGTTTTAACAATCAACCAAAATGCATCCGGTACCCACAAAAATGTTGTTATTAGCGGTGGTGACGCAACCAGATATTCAATGTTTTTACTTACCAATAACTCTGCTACAATAAGAGCCTATGATGTTACATTCCAAAATGCAGCAATAAATAATGAAGGTAATGAAGCATCTGTTTTTGATATTGGTGCAGGTACTCTTGTGTTGCAGGGTGTTAAGTTTGCTGACAACGCAGGTTATGCAGTGTTCAACGGTTCAGGTTCAGTTACTCTTACTGATGTTATATTCTCAAGAGCAATTGGCGGAAACTCTAATGCTGTATTTAATGCTAACCAAATGACTTTTGAAGGTAAATCAACTGTTGCAACTAATATTAACAATATTCAAGGTGCAATTATCGAGTTTAACGGTGCTTCAAATGTAGGTTCCGAATTAACAGCAGAAGGGAGTATTACTAATGATGGTACTATTTTCTTTAATAACGGAATGGCAATAAACGGTTCTATTGAAAACAAGAAAAATGGTTTAATACGTTTTAATTCGCCATCAAGAATTACTGGTACAGTTACAAACGCAGGCACTATGAACTTATCTAAAGTTACGTTGGATGATAATAGTCTTACAAATACCGGAAATGTGACTTTTGGCTCTCAAGGTGATACAAATACTATTTCTAATGGTGCATTTTTCTATAATGGTGATGTTACAGGTTCAGGTACAGTTTCTGTTCAAGGTACATTGATTATGGATTCTTCTGTTATTGAAAATAACTCAGGTACTTTTGATTTGTCTGGAACATTAAATGCAACCGGCAGTGACTCATATATAAGAATCGCATCAGGTTCTGCTTTTAGTATTTTATCCAGTGGTAAAATTATTGATGATAATAATCGTTTAAGATGGGAAATAAATTCAGGCGGTACCTTAAATATTGCTTGTGGCGGTACAAGTGCACTAACATTGGGTGCGAATGATATTTGGGATGGTACAATCAATCTTAGAAACTCAAGTACTTTCACTTTAGATAGCACTTATGGTAATGGTTCAGGTTTGACAATGCTTGAAAATTATTTGACTTCTGAAGATACGGTTTCTACTTTTATAAATTCAGGTAATACAATAGAAATTATAGAAGACAACTCTATATTTACCGGTGTTTATGAGCAAATAGGCGGTACGTTAAAATCTTCTTCTGCTAACTTGTTTGGCGGTATTAAGAGAATTAACAATAATGGAATTTCTACAAATCCTGCACAAATAATTATCACTGATGGTGGTTCGTTCGGATTTGCAGATGTTTATTTAGGCAATTATGCAACCTTGACTTCTACTTCTATGGGTGGTTCGTTAACATCAGGTGTGTTCTTCTTTAGCGGACAAAATTCAACTGCTATTTTCCAATCAGCTAATAGTGCAACACCTGCGAATTTCTCATTGTATCCTATTACTTGGAATAATTCACAAAATTCAACAAATACAATTTGGTTCAAAGATGCTACTTTGTCTTTGCTAAAAACTGATGCTGATGTAAATTATTCTTACTCAGGTCCTAGATATGCACTTCAAAATACAACTATTGATGTTCAAGATAATGCATTTAATACTTACGAATTTAGTTATTTATATGCATCAACAGCTTCTGATTCAGTTATTCCTATAAGAATAGATTTAGATGTTGGAAATGCTACTTCTGATAAATTTGTAGTTAGAAATGGTGCGGGTGTTATAAATCCTGATAATAACGTCGCTACAAATGGTGGTGTACTTAAAATTGCTGATATCATTTTCTCTAATGTTGTGAGTACAAACACTGAAAAGTCTGTAACTATTTTGCAGGTTCCTTATATCAATGGACAAGATGAAAATAATTTATTTAAATTGGAAGTTGATGATACTGCTATCAGTAGAAATACTACAATGAAACATGATGTAATGTGGAATGACATTTTGTCTGATGGCTTTAAATCAAGAATTGAGTCTGAAAGAATAGGTTCATATACATATTGGAAGTTTATCTATTCATTTGAAAACTATAAAGATTTGCTTGCTGCACTTAATACTTATGATTTTGGTGATAATGATCCTAAAACATTTAGTTTTGATGACCAATACAGCCAAGAACTTTATACTGTAGCAATGGATTTAGGTAAAACGTTTACCGGTCAATTATCAATTATTGGTAATAATAAGACAAAAAATATAATTGATGCTAATAACCATTCAATGTTTGAATTTGTTGATTCTTATGCTTATGATGGTGTTAATCCTACTGTAATAGGAAGAATTAACCTTGATATTAGCAAGTTGACTATTCAAAATGCATCTTCAACATCAGAAGGCGGTTCTGTTGTTAGTATGAATAATACTGCTACAGGCACTGCTTTATCTATGAATGATGTTATTGTTAAATCATCTAAAGTAAGTGGTCCTACTATTGCACAAGGTGGTGCGATATTTATCAATTCAGGTACTGCTACTATTACTAATTCTGATTTCCAAACTAACTATGCTAATTCAGCAGCAGGTCTTGCATTAGGTGGTGCGATTTATCTTGGTACATCAGGACAATTAAATATTGAAAATACTTCTTTTAAAGATAACTATGCAACATCATCTTCTAAACTTGCATTAGGTGGTGCGATTTATCTTGGTACATCAGGACAATTAAATATTGAAAATACTTCTTTTAAAGATAACTATGCAACATCATCTTCTAAACTTGCATTAGGTGGTGCGATATTTACCAGAAAAGATTTAACGATTACTGCTAAAGATGGTTATACATCTGTATTTTCAGGTAACTATATTAGTGGTATGAATACAACTAATGTTCAGGTGGCAAATGCCATTTTTGTCGCTTGTACGTCTAATTCTACATTATCTAATCCTACATTGACATTGTCAGTTCCTAATAACGGTGCAATTCAATTTGACCATAACTCTATTGAAGGTGGTTATTTGCAATCAGATTCTGTTGTAAGACAAAATGCTGATTATCAGTTTAATCTTGTATTAGAAGGTATTGGCGGAACTATTGCATTGTCTGATATTGTTGGTGCAAATTTGACAACAAGTTCTGAAAATATATCTATTAGTTTCACAGATGCGACTATTAACTATTCAAATGTTAATATAACTTCTGGCGGTTGTGCACTTACTATAGACCAATCAACTATTAAGAATGCAAAATCAACATCTTCAGCAATCAATTTAAATTCTACGTCAGCGATGTTAACTGCTGCAAGATTTGAAAATAACGCAGGTGGTGCATTAAGAGTTTCCAGTGGTTCTGCTTTAACATTTTCAGGGCTTAATATTTTTACAGGTAACTCTATAGTTGCTTCGTCATCAGCTGTTGGTGCAGGTATGACTGTTGCAGGGTCTGCAATAAGTACTGATGTGTCACCTATGAACGCTACATTTACAAATAACTATGTATCATCTGTTTCCGGATATGCGGCAGGTGGTGCAATGTATTTGAGTGATATTAGTTCAGATTTAGTATCTATTTCAGCATCTTTTACTGATAACTATGCTAAAACAACTTCTTCTAATATGAAAGCTCTTGGTGGTGCGATTTATACTAATTCTAATATAGCTATTGTTGCTGACGGAACTTCTTCTGCAACATCAAATATAAGCTTTACAGGTAATTATACTTCTGATACTGCATCAGGAAAAATTTATAATGCTATATTTATGGCTAATGGTGCTAGTCTAACTCTAAGATCTATAAATTCCGGAAAAATAACCTTTAATGATACTATTGATGGTGGTAATGTCGATAATTCATTCTCTAATGTATCTTATGGTACTAAGTACAATCTTAATGTTACTGGTGATGGAACCGGAAGTACTGTAAATCTGTTTAATACTGTTAAAAATGCTGCCATTGTAGCTGAAAATGTTACTTTAGAATTAAATGGTTCTAATACAAATAATAAAAATTTATCAGCCAACAATGCCGATTTACTTATGTCAGATGATACAAATGCATATTCTACTTTAACCGTAAATAGTGGTGCATTGCGTTTATCTAATCTGACTGTTAATAATGCTTCTAAGATTTTGAATATAAATGAAGCAGCAAATGTTACTATACTTAATTCAAAAATAAATATGGCTGATAGTACTGCCGGACAGATTCTTAATCTTGGTACAATAAATACTGACTCAAATTCTATTTATTCATTTGATTTTGATTTCTCCGGTTTTGGTGCAACTTATGATTCATTTGTTGTTGGTACAATGTCAACCGGAACTATGGTTCTTGATGTGAATTGGAGAGTTGATAATCCTGATAATGTATTAACCGGTGTATATGAAATTATTTCTAATTCAAATATTAGATTAAGACTTAAAGATGATAAAGAATGGTCATATACTGTTCCTGAAGATGGTATTGTATATTATGATACATATTTAGGTAAGAAAACAGCTCAAATAAATCAAAATGCTATTGAAATAGTTGATACTAAACTAGATACTTTAGCACAAATCAGTACTTTTGATACAGGTGTTGAAGGTAATGTACGCAGATTTGAGTTTACAAAGAACGAACCTGTGGAAGAATATGTTCTATATAGCAATTTGTATAATCCTGCAACAGGAAAATATCCTTCAAGCGGAACGTTATATATAGTTGGTCTTGCCGATAGAGACAATTCTATCAATGGTTTGTATACAGCAGCTGATGGTTCAGAAGTTAATTATGCGATGTATCAATTACGTGGTAATGATAATATTACTATTGATATTAGCAATCTTACTATCAAAAATGTTGGCATGTATTCTGATACAAATTCTTCTGTTGCGTACTTGGATAATTCAACTGCAAGATTAAATCTTACAAATGTTAATTTGACTGATAATACTGCTTATGCAATATACAATAAAATTGGTCTTGTTAATTTTACAAATGTTACTGTGAACGCACCTACTATAGAACAAATTGGTTCTACAATCTTTAACGAAATCTATAATGCAGCAAATACTACAAATGCTGATGGTGATGTAACAGGTGGTTTAGTTACTTCAGGTACAAATAAGTTCTATACAAAAGTTACTAATGCAGGTTTAGTAAAAACTACTGGTTCAAATACATTCTTCGCTGATATTGCCAATACCGGTACTATCAGAATGAGTGGTGAAAATACTGTTGAAGGTAATGCTGATAAAGAAATTTCTATCTATAACGGTAGAACAGGTTCATCTACCAGCGGTATACTTGAAGTATTGGATAATTCAACGTTGAATGTTAGAAACTATGCTACTCTTGCTTCTGATCAAACTATTACATTGGAAGGTACAAGTACAGTTAATGTTATTGGCGGTATATTAAACATTGATAGCAGAGATACTTGGTATGGTAAGATTGTTCTTTCTGATGAAAATTCTGTATTGAATTATACAGGCGTTGCTAATAACGAATATACAGATCAAGATTCATTCACACGTGGTATTTTAGAAGCTGCTAATGGTTCTATCAATTTGAGCGGACAAAGTACATTGTATGTTACCGGTTCTGATCAGGTTTCAGATAATGTATTATTGAATATTGGTGGTCGTTCAACATTGTATATTGCAAACCACGCAACGGAAGCTTCTTCTCTTACTCTTTCTGTAAATGAAGATATTTGGGAAGGTAATATTATACTTGAAAATTCATATTTAACACTATCATCTGAATCATTTACACATGTTGCTGATGGTAATGATGATAATGCGTTTATCTTCACTACTGCAGGTATGCTTTCTACTGCTGAAGATGATACAACTTCAACATTCAGAAACTCTGGTGTTGATATTACAGTTAGAAATAATCAAAGCGGATTTAATGGTACGTATATTCAAGATAATGACGGTTCTATAGAAATTACTACTGCAGGTACTTTCTTTAGTGCTGATTCTAAAAAACAAATCAACAGTGGTACTGTTAAAGCTACACGTCAAGGCAAGATAGATTTCTCTAATGTTAGTCTTGGCAGTGACACTACAATGACTTTATCTTCAACCGGTGGTGATATCAATTCCGATTTGCTTACATTCACAGGTAGTGATGCACAAGCTATTTTGTATTTCTATTCTGGTGCTAATCCTGAAGATTATTACACTTTGTATAATATTAGCAATTCCAGAACAAATACTATTACTATTGGTAATAAAGAAGCTAATTCTAAAGAAACTATTGTTCGTTTAGGTTTTAATGAAGACACAGATTCTTATGATTTTACCGGTAGTACAAAATATGCATTCGTTAACACTACTATCGATATGTTGAATGATAAGGATTATAATGACGGATTTAATACTTATAGATTCTCTAATATTGATATTGGTGCAAATACTACATTCAAAATTGATTTGGATTTAGCTTCCATAGATGTTAATAAAATATCTGATAAGATTGATATCGGCAGTGAACCTGCTAATGCTGGTCAAACTCAAAAAATTAACTTAGATTTAAATTATGTACAAACTCCATCTGCAACATCAGGTAATACAAGTCAAATCATACAAATCCTATCAGGGGTTGCTGCAGGTTTCTATGAGTTAAATATCAAAAACGACGATACTGCGTGGACTTATGAAGATTATAAAACAACCGGTTCTGCAGATTGGAATACGTTTGTTGGTACTAAGAGTATAAATCTATATTCTTCTATGACAACCAACGATTCAATTATTCTTGTATGCGAACAAGATGACACTCTTAGAGCAATAAATACATTCAGAGGTTCTCCAAATAGAGAATTTAGATTTACAGGTGAAAACCAAACTTATACATTGTTAGACAATACCGGCGATACTGCACAAGGTGTTATGAACGTTATTGGTGTTGATAGAGAAACTAATATTATTGACGCTACTAATACTAAATATAATATTATAAATGAAGATACTCACTTAGTTGAGGATATTGTGACCAAGAGCTTTACAATGTTCCAGTTAACTAATGATGCTACTACATTAAATATTAGCGATGTTACAATTAAGAATGCAGTTCTTGGTGATGGTGCGTTGGGAACGTCTGATTTGGCATCTGCAATTTATATTCAGAACGGTAGTGCAGTTGTTAACTTAACAAATGTTGCTTTTGAAAATAATGAAGGAGATGCAATTTATAATGCTGGTAATTTAAATATGTCTGGTGTTGTATTTGCTCGTGCAACTACTGTTGATTTTGCTAATAGTATATATAACACAGGTACAATAAGAATTTCCGGTGTCGGTAACAGATTTAATACAAATATTCAAAATACAGGTTCTTTGACAATAGAAAATGATGCATTGGTTCAGTTGTCAGCTGCAACAATAAGCAATGCTACTCCAAATGCAACTTTAACAATCAATGGTAATCTTGCATTAGATGCAACAGGTGAATTATTATCTAATGCCGGAAATGTTGTTGTTACAGGTTCTATCACGGGTCCTAATGCAAGTTCTTATGGTAGAGTAAATGTTCAAAAAGGTTCTATATTCACCTTGTCAGGACAAAATTCTTCTGTTGCAGAAGGTATTGCAATGGAAGTTAGAGGCTCTTTGGTTGTTAAAAACAATTATGTTGTTAATCCTGATGCATCTATTTGTTATGGTTTAATCTTATCAGATAATGATGTTTTCTTAAACAATGGTGCTGATGAAACAGGTACAATTAGTATTCAACAAAACGGTGTTGTTTCATTACGCAGCGGTTTGAATGGTGTTGCAACATATACATTATCTAATAGTGAAATAAGTGGTGACGCTACAGCTAGATTGTATAACGGTATTGCAGGTGCTGATAGAGGATTGGAACTTATTATTGATTCTAATGAATCTGTCTACAATGGTATTTATACACAATATGGCTCATTAACTTCATTGATTGTTACTGAAAATGGTACTATTTTTAGCGGTGATAAGTATATTGAAGAAGGCTCCAGATTAGAAGTTACATCAAACACTATCAACTATAGCGGTGTTTACTTAGGTGTTGGTGCAAATTACAAACACTTCTCATCAACTGATAATGGTGGCACTATTAACAATGCGTTGTTAACATATACTGCAGCAGGTGCGACAGCTACATTCACTACGGTTGATGGTTTAGCTCCTGTTAAATATACTTTGAATCCTATTACACCTAGTTCTTATCAAAATAATGCTGTTAATAATTTGATTGTTAATAATGCAATTTTAACTTTAAGTGGAAGTGACTTCTCTGCAAATGCAACAGGCGGTTATGTAGCATATAGATTTGAAAACTCTCAGATTGATGTATCTACTCCTCCTACAGGTGTTGTTTCTTTAACAGATTATATATTTACAAATTTGACTTTGGTAGATTCTGCATTTAAATTAGATATTGATTTATCAACTCTTCAATCTGATACCATTACTATTTCTCAAGGCGGTTCAGCAACCGGTGTTGTTAAAGTTATTGATATCAATTTCTTAAATGTTTCTGAATATGCCGAAGGTATTGTTCAAATCATTAAAAACGGTAATAGTAATTTCTACTTGAATATTGATGAGATTTTAGCTGATGCAACGGGTAAATATGTGTGGGAATATGAAATAGATCCTACTACTAAAACTGTTTAT
>JAMPEO010000210.1 GCA_023665105.1 Candidatus Gastranaerophilales bacterium
TTTTTCGGAAACAACATATTCAACGCTGTAGCCATAATCCTTCAATACACTTGCAATTGGTAGCGTGTATACTCTACTTGCAATATTTCCTAATGCTAATATCAATACATTTTTTTTAGACATCTGCCAAACCTTTATTTGAAAATTATTATATATTCTATCATATTACACTTTATGTAAAGTTTTGTAAATATATTCTTAAAAATCCTAAAGTTTGAAAAAAATATGCCGTAATTAAAAGTATCAGAGAAATTTATAGGAGAATTTAAAATGGAACTTAACAACATCAACTTATTCGCACAAAACGCAGCAGCATTAAATAAAGCACAAGGAAAAGAAGAAGTAAAAGCAGAAGAAAAACAACAACAAGCAGAAGTTAGAGATAACAAACCTGCTGAAAAACAATATTCTGCAGATCAAGTATTTGATTATATGGCTGGTTCAGCAGTAGCATTCAAAGCTAAAGTTAACGGTGCTGAAAGAAAAGACGCTGTTGAAGCAAGAATCACAAACTTTATGGCTGATTTCGAAGAAGCTTTCGATTTCGCTAAAGAATTAGGTTTATCTGACGAGGCAGCATTAAAAATCCTCGAAAGAATGTAATTAGAGAACGAGTATCAAAAAAGACAAATTAAAAGCCGATTTAAAATCGGCTTTTTTTTTATACACCTCTAAAAAATTTCATTATGTTATCAATTATAGATGGTGGATTTGTTACCATTTCATTTGCTCGTTCATAATTAGCTAATACGTATGGATTTCTAGGGTCGATTTTTTTTAATCTTTCTATATAATCAAGCATTTCTACGTAATCACCAATTCTATCTCGGAATTCTGCTAGTTTTTGAAGAGCTCGTTTGTTATTTGGTGCGAGTTCAAGAAGCTTTTCATAAAATTCTACAGAATGATTTTTGTCTGTTTCGTCTAATGTATCTGCAATAGTTGTGATTACATCAATATTTTTTTCGTCAAGTTGATGGGCAATCATATATTCATTTAGTGCAATATCCATATCACCTTTTAGTGTATTGAATTTTGCCCAATTTAGGTGTTCATTGAATTCTTCACCTTTCTTTTCGTATATTAGTGCTCTCATTTGGTAAATTAGTGGTGAATTTGGTGCAATTTTTGCAAAATCATTTACTTTGTCCAATGCTGTATCTAAATCACCTGTTTCAAAATAATATTGAGCTATTAGTGCACAGTATTGAGAATCGTTTTTATATTTGTCTTTTATTGATTTAAGTAATTCTATTGCTTCATCATTTCTGCCAAGTTCCATAAGACATCTTGATTTTAAAAGGCTATCAGATGTTAAATCTAATGCTTTTTGAGGGTCGTTTGCTTTTGAGTAATATTTTGCTAAGGTTTCTTCCAAACCATTAAACCCTTCATCTTTTGCACGTTGTAGGATTTCAACAGCACTTTCAATAAATCCTGTTTTGTCATATAACGCAGCTAGTTTTAAATAGGTTTCAGATGATGCATAATCTGAATCTGAAATTTTTAAATATTCATCAATCGCTTGATTGTGTTTTCCTGCTTGTTCATATAAATCTGCAAGCATATATCTTGTGCTGTTAATTTTTTTATCGTCATCGCCGTGAGCAATAGCTTTTTTATAATCGTTCATAGCGTGTTCAAATTGACCTTGAAGAGCGTGCATTTGACCTCTTGATAGATAATATGTGAATTTATCATTATTTTCAAAACAAATATCCATAAGTTGTTCGTACGCTACAATATTTTGAACATCAAGAGCAACAACTTTTTTATAATATTCTTCAGCTTCATCTTTTTTGTTTAAGATAGATGCAAGGTGTCCAAGTTTTTGTAAAATATGAACGTTTTCTTTTCCGTTTTCATATTCTTTTTTGTACTCTTCGTATGCTTTTTCGTATTGTTCATCCTTTTCGTATTGCTCTGCAAGTGTCATAATTTGCTCCTTTAAATTATCTGGATTTTGAAAATTTTCAGAATATTTTATTAGTTATATTTGTTTTGAGTTTTTTCTATACCATTTTTAAAGAAATAACTAATGGCTTCTTCTGATGTATTTAGTACTGATTTTAGTGTGTCTAAACTTTCGTTGTCAAAGTTTTGAAGTACGAACGCTTCTGACGGAATTGGCGGTTGCGGTCCTATACCTATTTTAAGTCTGGCGAAACTTTTAGAACCAAGATGTTGGATAATAGATTTTATTCCGTTATGTCCACCGTCTGAGCCTGAAGCTCTGAATCTTATTTTTCCTAAATCTAATGATATGTCATCGTAAACGATAATCATATCTTTAGGGTCTATCTTATAATAGTCAATAACTGCACGCATAGCCTCACCGGATAAATTCATGTAGGTAGTAGGCTTAACAAGCATTATTTCTTCATCTGCGTAGAATTTTGTTATTAAAGATTTTAGTTTTGAGTTTTCTCTGAATGATGCTCCATTGTCAAGTGCAATTTTATCCACAAGCATAAAACCTGCGTTGTGTCTTGTGAATGTATATTTTGCTCCGACGTTTCCTAATCCTATTATAAGTTTCATAGCTATATTATATCATGATAGAAATTTATGTATAAGTTGTATTATTTGACGAGTGATAAGGATATTATTATAATAATTCGTATGAAAATGTTTATTTTATTATGTTTAATTTGTATAAGTTTACCGGCTTTTTGTGTTGAACAAAAGTATATGCCTGATGGTTATGTAAGAGATGATGTTATACATCCGTATTTTGTGCATTATGTTAGCGAGTATTTTAAAAAGGTAGATAGCGGTCAGCAGGAGTGCAGTTGGAAAACGTATAGGCAGCAGGTTGAAAAGCCGTTAAGTAAAGATATGGACAGATTGTATTTGGAGTCTATACAAGGACTGTGCCCAAGAAACTAGAATTTCTTAAGATGTGCATAAGCTGCATCCATTGCTTTTTTCCCCATTTTCCCAAAGTCGATTGTGTACATAGTACTATCACCGATTTGGATAACTTCTACAATATGTCCTACTCCGAGTTTGTCGTGAAATACTCGTTCACCTTCGCTAAAGAAATAATCTATAGGTGCATTTTTTTGAGCTTCTTTTTGTTCTTCTAAGATTGCTTGTTGTTCTTGCTGTTTTTTTCGTTCTTCAAGTTTACGTTTCATAGGATTATTTTCGAAGAATGCTTTTACTCTTTCTTCATCACGTTTTTTATTTGTAGCTGATTTAACAACTATTGCACGTGCAGGTGTGCGGTTTGATAAAGATGTCCTTTGTGGAGAACCAAGCTTTTTAGCACCTGTTGAAATAGTTCTATCGTTATTTTGCGGATAAGTGCTTGTGCGTTGCGGGTTTCCAAGTTTACGTGCTCCGCTTGAAATTGTATTTCCGTTAGAAAAACTGTTATATCCGTCTTTTTG
>JAMPEO010000211.1 GCA_023665105.1 Candidatus Gastranaerophilales bacterium
GGATTCTTATTTTCTATATTGTTTGAAGCTTTCAAATATATTAAGAATTCAGATAATTTGAAAAATATTATATTAGTATCAATTCCTGTATTATCAATAATAGGTGCAATGATTCACGGGATGGTAGATACAGTATTTTTTAGACCACAATTACAAATAATATTTTGGACAATGGTTGCTATTTTATCTAACAGATTATATTCTGCAGAAAATTAGTTTTCATCCTGAAGGAAATCGATAATTGCCATTGGGATATATTTTAATAAATCAGATGCTAAAACTGAGTATTCGCTAAGCATGCCGGCTGCCATTTCTCCTGTTTTTCCGTGTAAATATACACCTAGTTTTGCAGCATCAAAACTATTCATTTTCTGTGCACAAAGACCTGCTATCATTCCTGTAAGTACATCTCCTGTTCCTGCTTTTGCTAAAGCACTATTTCCTGTGTTATTTATATAAATTTCTAAATCCGAAGAACAAACAACAGTACTATGCATTTTTAGAACTGTAGTACAATTATATTTTTCAGATAGCATTTTTGCATATTGAATAGGTTTTTCAATAATATCTTCTACCTCTTCTTTTAGTAATCTTGAAGCTTCTTTTGGATGAGGTGTTATTATTAAATTTTTTGGTAATGCTGTTTCAGATTTCATTTTTGCTAATAAATTTAAACCGTCTGCGTCAATTATTACTGGTACATCAAGTTCTGATACGGATTCTAATAATGATTTATATAGAATAGATACGCTCAAATCTGTAGATAAACCGCAACCGATTGATATAACATCATAGTTTGGCAAATGTTTTTTTACATCTGCAATAGGGACAAAAACCAAATCAGATGTGCGTAAAGAAATTGTGTTAATAACTTTTTGTGAACTAGATAGGGCAACATAGCCGCACCCCATTCTTAATGCAGAGATTGAAGAAAGATATGCTGCACCTGTATAATTTTCAGAACCTGCGATGTTAATAACTTTTCCGAAAGTACCTTTGTTTGAAAATTGTTCTCTTTTAGGAAGTTTAAATTCCATTTTGACGTATCACCTCATAAACTGTAATTGCGACTGAATTTGATAAATTCAAACTTCTTTGCCCTTCTTTCATTGGTAATGTTACAGCTGTTTCTTGTGTAACATATTCTGCCGGTAAACCTCTTGATTCCGGACCAAAAACAAGAAAATCTCCATCTTTATATTTAATATCTGTATATAACTTTTTGCTTTTTGTTGTTAAATAATAAAATGTTGAATTGGGATTTTGTTCTTGTAATTCTTGTAAGGTATCAATCTTAATTATATTTACACTGTCCCAATAATCAAGTCCTGCACGTTTAGTATATTTATCTGATAAAGAGAAACCCAATTTCCCAACCAAATATAAATTTGCATCGCAACATGCACATAAACGAGCTATATTGCCTGTATTTTGTGGTATTTCAGGTTCATATAATACAACGTTAATCTTATTGCTCATTGCCTAATACAGCCTTTGCTTCAATTACTACAGGTAGACCTCTAACTACACAAAATACAATCGCAACTACAGCTAACCAATATCCTACAGTTTCAATGATAGCAGCGTTTGGAATATTAGGTATTTTTGCTGCAATAATAACTATGAAAGCTAATACTTTTGCAACAGCATAAGTAATTCTCATAAATTTGGAACCTGTTATCCATTTACAAATAGGGTTACGTTGCATTCCAAAAGGTGTTAAACCTTTTTCCATTGCTGCACTCCTGATTGTATCTGTAACAAATCCTCTAGTAAGAGCTACTAATGAAAACCATACAGGAAGCCATCCCATTACTGCAAAAATTATCCAATATGTATTTTCAACAATTCTGTCACTCATAATATCTAATAAAGCACCAAGTTTAGATTCTTCGTGAAATTTTCTTGCAATGTATCCGTCGACTCCGTCTAATGAAAAAGCAAGGATAGTTAGCACTAATGCCCATACGTATGCGTTAAAGTTCCCTTCAAACTCCATAATTAAATATACACCTATGAACATTAGAAAAACTCTAAATATTGTTATAAAATTTGCCATGTTTCTCCCCTTTAGTTATACTTTATAAATTTCTATACTATTATTGTTTAGTTCTTGATAATGCAAAATTCTTTTCTTTTTCGTCAAGAATTTCAACATCTTTACCTAACATGATTTTTTCTGCTTCTTCTAATATACTAACTACGTTATAACCGTTTTCTCCGTCAGAACGTGCTTTTGTTCCTGATTCACAACATCTAATGAAGTGTTGGCATTCTAGTTTTAACGGTTCTATTTCAAGATAATCTAATGGTATATCTTGCGTTTTCCCACCAGCAAAGTTATCATATAATTTTAATTTATTTTCTTGAACAGTATCATCTAATATTGCAGTTGCTTTTGTACCTCTAACAAGTAATGTAACGTGTTTTTGAGGAGTTATCCAACTATCAGAAATATATCCGATAAGTCCGTCTTCAAATTCTATGCAAATGTGAGTTATATCCATAACGACATTTTTATCTGTAGAACATCCAACTGCAGATTTAACTTTTATAGGATTCTTACCTGTTACATAAGATATCATTGAAACATCGTGTGGTGCTAAATCCCACATAACGCTTCTATCATTTTTGAAATAATTAACATTCAGTCTGTCGCTTTGAGCATAAACTACATCACCAAGTTCACCTGAATCGACTAACATTTTTAGTCTGTTAACAGCAGGATGATATAGTAATAAGTGACCAACCATTAAAACAAGCCCTTTTTCATTTGCTAAATCCATCAAATCTTTAGCTTCTTGAGCAACTGTCGAAATAGGTTTTTCTACATAAACATTTTTTCCTGCTTCAAGCATTGTTTTAACTATTTTATAGTGAGTGTGGCTAGGAGTAACAACTGCAACTGATGTGATTTCAGGGTTGTTAATTATCTCTTGCATATCACTTATTACATTTATGCTCGGATACAATGATTTTATTTTTTCTCTGGTTTCAGGATCCAAATCACATACCGTATCTAAAACATTTAAATTATAAAAATTACGGACAATGTTTTTGCCCCACATACCGTATCCAATTACTGCTATTTTTTGTTCTTTCATCCTATTCTTATCCTCTATGTATAATATTATAAATATTTTTTGTTTATTCTGCAATAAACATGTTGTCTATAAGTCTTATTCCATGTACTTTGCATGCTATTAAAACAAGTGTATTATTATCAGCATTGTTTTGTTCTTCAAGATTATCCTTGTTTACAAACTCTAAATATTCAAGCTCGTGTGCTTGATTTAAAAATTGAAAGGCTGTTTCTTTTAGAGCTTCAATATCTGTTATACCTTTTTTGTAGCAAGATTTGATGTTATTTAAAATTTT
>JAMPEO010000212.1 GCA_023665105.1 Candidatus Gastranaerophilales bacterium
TTTTTATCTTTTTCATTTACCATACTCTACCTCACTTTTATTTTAACATAGAAATATTTTCCTAAATTTTATTTAACCTCACAAATAACAGACAAAACATAGCTCTTGCCAGTACCTCAGATATTATTTTCTTGTTGTCAATTTATTTGTCTCTCTATAATTTTTCTATATAGTTCGTAATAAAGGGAATTTGTAGCATCCGTCTTTTGTATCTTTTTTAAAACACGTGATAATGACTCTTTTTGTGAACCTTTATACATTCCAAGCAATCTTGTAGCAGATTTGCCCTTAATTAACTCAGCGAATAATTTTTCATGTTTACTTAATTTAACTTCTCTTGTAATAGGCTCGTCAAAAAATACATTATTTCTAAGTTCATTTGTATAAAATTTTTCTAATGTACTATATAGCTTTTGTTCCTTTAGAAGATTTAATAATGTAGCAAATCTTAAATCATGACTGTTTTTTATATTAAAAAGAAAGTCGGAAATCTTTTTTAACTTGACTGAATTAGCATACTGTAATTCACATCTTAGTATATGCAAGTTACGTAACAGCAAATTAGGAGGATTGCCACTATAAGCACTCTTAGGAAGTATATTTATATCTTCTAATGATAGTGGTTCTCGTAAATATATATCACTAAGCGAAGCCTTATCTAGAAGTTCTTGTACTTTATCATAGAAAAGCATAACTTTATTGCCTACAATATTTTTTTCGCTACAGTCTTTCTTTAATGTACTTAATACAAGGCTCTTATTTGTTGAATTAGATGTATTGTGTATGGGTTTAATACCGCCTTGATATTTTCTATTGCTAAGCATATTTATATAACGTGGTACAGAATACTGCGTGTAGAAATTCTTAGTAAGATGAAGTTTGCTTATAATAAAATTATCGTATATACTATCGGGCAAATCATAAAATCCAAGTTCTTTAAACAATTCATACAAGTCTTTTTCTGATGGCATCATAATATTAGTATCCGTATGCTCATTATTTACTCTATATCTTGTAGGGGTGAATTCAAAGCTAAATCTATTCCTACTAGTATTAAGAATAAATGCATTTTGCGGATAGTATTTAGACATAGTAACTTTCACGTTAGAAATAAAATCCATAAGATTTATTTCCTTAAAAAGCTCTATATCAGCATAAGACCTTAACTTATCAATAAGTATTGAATTAAATAATCTACCACACATAATACCTCCCTAAAGCGTTACAAAATCTTGCAGAAGAACACTTATTATCTATTTCTTTGTGTTTTATTATTTTTCTTATATCTTTATTTAAATTTGTTTTTTGCCTGTAATCTTCTTTTTTAAAGTGTTTATCTATCAATCGTTTTCGTTTATTTTCAGGCAATTCAGATAATAATACTGCTACAGCTGATTTTAATGCAGTGTTACGTTCACCTTCGTAGTTATCAATAAACTTTGCATACGTAGTGTAATAAGACTTATTTATGCTTAAGTTACAATTTATTATAATAGTTCTTAAGTAAAGGTTAATAATAAGTGAAACAAACATTCCTCCTTTTTCCCAAAAGTTATGTAAATAAACTTTACCATTAGGGTTACAATTTCGTGATAATACACGGCTTATAGTCCTCATGCCTGTTATATATAAAGAAAATTCAATAGTGTTTGGTTTAGTTCCACGTTTAATACGTAGCTCTGCTTCCGACTTTTTATCTAATATTTTATCAAATTCATTTTTTACACCTTTATACCAACCGTAAAACTTAAATGTATTTCGAAGCATAAAATTATTCTTAATTCTAAATAATATAGCCTGCTTATCTTCATTTACTGTTTTTGTCATATTGTACTTGTTTGAAGGTACAAACTGTGCAATTTCTTCAAATAATTCTTCATATAAAACTTCCGTTCCAAATTCTGCCGATAGCCTAAGCCCTGTAAGAATATTAAAGTTTATGTATTTATAAAATATCGAAAGATTAAGAGCAATATCTTTATCCGTATAATTGTTCACATATTGAGTAAGTAATATTAGCATTAGAAAATTCCAGAATGCATTTGCATAATACGGTATCTCACTTTCATCACTGATATGTTGAAGGAATACTTTACTATTGAATGTAAAAATAAGATTTCTATTAGGTATCTCAGCATTGTTTAATGGTACGGATTTCCTACCTTTACCACTCGCTATATAGCTCAATTCAACAATCTTGTTAAGTAAATCAGAAGAGGCAAAGTTAATAAAATCATCAATGTAAGTATTAGGATAATTGAAAAATTGTGAATTATAATCAGTTAATATCTGTCGATATTCTTCCACATTAGTTACTTTGTAACTATTTATACTTCCTAACCAATTATTAAGAGAATTTATACTATCGTTAAATACATCACGATTATAAGAAATAGATTTGAATAGTATTTTTCTTATATTATCTCTTGATAAACATGTAGATAACATAATATACTTTTCTGATGTTCTAGTAAAAATCATGTAATTATTCTCAATGTCATTTTTTCTATTTTTATTTCTCATTTTACATGCTCCTTTTGTTGTAATAGTGTGGTTCTTCGACTGTTTATTGCTCTGCATATAACCCCTCTATTGAAATATCTTATTTGTATATACCTGTTTATTTGCATCTATAAATTAGTACTTGTCCAACAAGTCAAAAGCATTTGTTATACTTGCACTTGAATTATGTGTATAACGTTGAGTAGTACGTAATTCTGCGTGGTCTAATATTTTTTGGATAGTTACAATATCTACTCCTGCTTCATTAAGTCTACTTGCCGTCGTATGTCTTAACTTATGAAATGTGATATGTGCTATTCCGCTACGTTCCACAGCTTTTTTAAAAGTTGATTTTACTTCTGTATATTTTGTTCCTGTCACAGGTGAAGTAAAAACATATTCACTATACCGAGGTAGATTAAGAAGTTTTCCTTTTAATGTTTTTGTTAAAGGCAACTTGCGAGGTTTATTATTTTTTGTATTTAACAAAATTAAATAATCTTCTTTAAAAAACACATCAGACCACTTTAATGCTAATATTTCGTTTTGCCTTCCACCAGTATGAAGTGCCGTTATAATAATAGCCTGCATCACTGGATTGCAAGCAGCTAATAGCATTTCTTCTTCATCCTTCGATAGATATCTTTCAGGTGGATTTTCTATTCTTAATTTTTTAATAGTTGAGCAGGGATTCACTTTTAGTTTTCTATTATCTACAGCTAGAGAAAAGATACGTCTGATTACATCAACTTCACGGTTTATTGTAGAATTTTTAACCTTGCTTAATCTAAGGTTAATGTACTTTTCAATATCAGCACTTGTTATTTCTTCTGCATTTTTATTCCCAACTAACTTAA
>JAMPEO010000213.1 GCA_023665105.1 Candidatus Gastranaerophilales bacterium
AGAGAATTATTTTAGTAATATTAAAAATACCGGTACTATTGCCTTTAATGCAACTCAAGATGAAATCGAAAATATTATAAATGAATCAATTATAACAACAACTGGTAAAACAGAGTTTACCACTTTAAAAAATGAGGATGGTGCAAGTGCAACAGTTGCAGGTGAAACTTCGTTTGTAAAAGTTATCAATGATGGTGAAATAACTACAGATGGAAGTACTGTTATTGCTGAAATTAAAAATACAGGTTCTTTAAAAACTAGTGGTGAAAATGAAATAACGACAATAGAAAATTCAGGTTCTGTAGAATTATTTGGTGATGATACTGTTGGGACTTTGACTAATAATGGTACTGTTTTAGCACGTAATGATTCAAGATTTGCTTCAGTTATAAATGCTGGTAATATTTATACTACAGGTACAACTGTATTTGGTACTATAAATAATACTGGAACGGATGATGCTAATACTGCACTTATTTCAACAGATGGTACAACAACATTTAACGAAAATGTAAATAACAATGCTTATGCAGTTTTAACACTAAAAGGAAATAATACTTTTAATAAAAAGCTTATTAACAAAGACAATGGACTTGTTAATACTTTAGATAGTGATTTGGAGGATATTCAAAATTTAAATACCTTTGCAAATATTGAAAATTCAGGAAATATAAATTTAAATGCGTCCGAAGATGAAGTTTTATCTTTAATAAATTCCGGAGTTATTGTAACAACTAATAAAACTACATTTGGAAATATTACTTCTACCGGTACAAATTCTGTTGCAGCTACTATTTCTGCAAATGGAGAAAATATATTTAACGGACAAATTAAAAATAATGCTTATTCAACAATAACTGTTTTAGGTGATACAATATTTAACGATTTAGTTACAAATGCATTAAATGCTGTTATTATAACTGGAGATAGTACGGTTCAAGGTGTAGAAAATAAAACTATATTTGAAAATGTTTCAAATGCTGGCGAACTTAATTTAAACGGTTCGAATGATACTGTTAAAATGCTTGTAAATACAGGAACTGTTAATACACAAGGAACAACTGTATTTGAAAATGTGAAAAATAATAGAAATGCTTCTATAACAACAGCTGGTACAAATACATTTAAGGATATTGTAGATGAAGGTACAATTACATTGGGTGGTAATTCTACTCTTGAAGGAGAAATCTCTGGTAAAGGTTCTTTAATTGTTACCGGAACATCTACTTTAGATACTACTATAGAAAAAGATTTAAATGTTACTGTTGAGGGTTCTGGTACTTTTGCAATAAAAACAGATGCTGTATTGAATCTTAATAATGGTGATACCTGGAAGGGTATTGTTAGAATGAATGAAGAAAATGGTTCATTATACTATGACTTGACTTCTAATGGACGTATAAGTGCGACAAAAGGTAATATTTATATTCAAAAAGGTGTCTTTACAGTAGGATTAGGTTCTTCTGTTGATAATGCTGTTAATATGGAACTATCAAAGAGTACTTCAACTATTGTATCTGGTGGTACTATGACACTTGGTTCAGGTGATGTATGGTTAGGAGATGTAACTTTAACATCAGGTACATTAAATATTAATAATATTGAGTCAAATGCAAAACTTACTGCAACAGCAGGAAATCTTAATATACTTCGTGGAGATGTTACTCTTGCAACAAGTAGTTTAATTGATACTGATGTCAGATTAAATCTTGGCGGTAATGCTTCATTAAAATTGACAGGTGGTACTGTAAATATTGATTCAAAAGATACCTATGATGGTAATATTACTGCTACGTCAGGTATTATCAATTTATCCGGACGAAATCGTACTGATAGTACAGCATTGACATATAACAAATTGACTATAGATTCATTAAATAATTCTTTGGTTAATACATATATTGCAAATACAGAAATTAATTTAAAAAGTGATAATATCTATAATACATTTAATATGGGTAATTTAGTTGTTGCAGATGATTCTTCTAATAAAACGGCATCTTCTTTAAGGCTTGATTGCGATGTTAATAATAACAAAGTTGATTCTATTGCTGTTGGTAAAGATGCAATGGGCACAATTACTATAACAGAATTTAATATTGGTTCATATACAATATCAAGAAATGAAACAAAAGAATTTACTGTTCTTTATAGAGATGCTCAATCTGATGGAACTTATAATAATAATTTCTCTGTTGAATTAAGTCAATCGATATTATCTAAAAATAATACCTGGACTGTAGAAACATATAAAAATCTTGATGACAATACTTATACATTAGAAGACGATGCATTTATTGGTACTATTGGATATAGAATTATTGATTATGGTTCTCATTCCAATGTTAAAATTGGTATATTAGAAGAATATGATACCCTATATTCTGTCAATATATATGATAAAGCTGATTTACCAAGAGTTTATAATATTACAGATTCAAAAACTGTTTCTGAAAACTTAAATTTAGGTGTTACCGGTGCTGGTAAATTTACTTTAAATGGTGCAACAAAAAATGCCCAAGATAGTGTTGTAGAAATGAATAACTATTCTGCATTTGACTTAGAAAATGAAACAGAGTTTATTGTAAATAATTTAACTCTTCAAAATTCTGCACTTGCTATATTATCAAATAATGAAAATGCAACTACAACGCTTAATAATGCTGTTTTATCAGGCAATATTATTGCAATTCAAAATAATGCAGGTAGAATTGATATTAAAAATTCTATTATATCAGCAATGTCTAATGGTAATACTGTTATAAATAAAGATGATATGAGTATTGCTTCAAGTACGATATATTCTGATATTCAAAATGAAGGAACTATAAATGTTTCCGATGTATCTGAACTATATAATATCTATAATACTAATACAATTACCTTAAGTGGCTCAACTAGTTTACGAGGAGAAATTAGCGGTAATGGTAATTTAAATATAAGAGGTATTGCAACCTTATATTCAGCGGTATCAGATGATACTATTATGAATATTGTTATGGGTAGAGAACTAATTTTAGAATCTGACAGTTATCTAACATTAGATAATTCAGATAGTTGGTCAGGAAAGATAACAATCAATAATGAAAATGCAAATTTGATCTTGAAAAACCTAAAATCAAATGGTTTATTCTCTGCTATTGATGGTAATTTAACTCTTGAAAAATCGCTGTTAAATATCTCATCAAGCAGTGCAATCGCAGAAAACGTTGATTTAAATCTTTCAACCGATTCTGAAATAATTATTGATGGTGGAACAGTATCTGTTAATGATAAAGATAAACTTGATGGTGCTATTACACTGAAATCAGGAACTTTTAGTTATAATGACTTAGATAAAAATGG
>JAMPEO010000214.1 GCA_023665105.1 Candidatus Gastranaerophilales bacterium
GACGTAATAGCTAAAAATACATTGTTTTTGATTTTCTTTCAAAGTTTGTTTTTATTCATCTCGAAATGGCTTAAATTGTACAATATAATGGATTATATACCTAGTATCACAACGAAATTGATTTTTGTTATTTTTTATTCAATGTTTGTATATTTAGTAAGTTATTATACAATTTTATTAATACAAAAACTTAATTTACATATATTATTGGGAAAGAGAGTCCAAAAATGTTAGAATTAAAAATAAAAAGAAATAATCTTTTACCTATAGTATTGTTAAGCGGCTATTTTTTAATGCTTTTTTTCTTTTTTATAAAAGAAATTAGTAATTTAGAACGAGTTGTTTTGCCTTCACTAATAACCTTTTTTATTGGAATAATTATTTTTGCAATAATCAATTATATAGCTAAAGATAAATTTACATCAAAAATATACTTAATATCTATTCTTAGCCACTTTATTTTTATTTTATTTTGGCAAATTTTAAAATATCACTTATTAGGTTTACCATTACCAACAGAATATACATTTTATGGCTACATTTCGGATGTTGATGGTATTACATATCATCAACTTGCAGTATTTATTAGTAAATATTTTTCATTAGATACTCTATCAATTAGAATGTACGGTGGACTTTTCCCCAAAATTGTAGGAACCATATATCATATTCTAACATTTAATCCATTTTTTGTTGTTTGTATACACTCTATCTTATCTGGATTTATAGCCTGTTTAATATATTTTATGGGAAAGGAAACTTTAAATAACATTTCTTACGCTAAATTATATGCAGTTCTCTCAATATTATGCTTTGCTCATCTAATGAATACATCAACGCTAATTCGAGATGTATATATAGTTCTATTTATGTATGCATCTATATATAGTTCATATTTATTTTATCAAAGAAAGAATTTTTTATACCTTTTATTTACAGCATTAAGTTTATTCTTATTATACCTATTTAGACCTTATGCTGCGTATATAATGTTTTTTGCTATTATCTCTACTTATATTTTAAAAAATGTAAGCCTTAAAATAAAAGATAAAAAATTCAAAATGAACAAAGTATCTTTTATTTTAACAATATTTTCTCCAATAATTTGTTTTGTATTTTTATATGTATTAATACAGATTTCAACAACTATGAATATCACCTCAACCGAAGATTTAATTGCGACACGCGAAATAGCTTATAGTGGTAGCAATACGGATTACATGTTCGACTTTGCAACCTTATACCATAAATTTTTCTTATTGCCTTACATTATTGGTTATATATGTATATTTTTTGCCCCATTCCCTTGGGAATGGGTACTTGCACGGAGAATAATATATGTTGCTGATATGGTTGTATTGTATTTATTTTTACCTTCATTCTTTAAAAATATAAAAAAAGTATTTACAGATAAAAAATATTTTTTAGTTGTTTCATTCTTATCAATGTTATTTATGTTTAGTATATACTGTATTACATTAGGAAATTCCGGAGCAATACACAGATTAAGAGGACCTTTTATACCAATGATTTACTTAATTGCATTAAGTAAACCCGATATATTTTTACAAAACATAATTCATAGGATACAGAAACTAAATTTACTATAATAAAAAATGGAGAGATAAAATGAAGAATAACGTTGGGATATGTAATTACTGGTGGATAAGAAATAACTATGGTGCCCTATTAACAGCCTATGCTTTAAAAGTATTTTTGATTAAAAATGATATGTCTCCATTTTTTATTGATGACTTAGATTTTGTGCATAGATTTATTTTTAGAAAGCTGACTTTTTCAAAAATATTTCAAACAAATAACTTAAAACCTGCTCAAAAAATAAAAAAATATGACGATTTATACAAATTAAACAAAGATTGTGAAATTTTTATCACGGGTTCTGACCAAGTTTTTAGAGCTGCAAGATTACATTCAGAGGAACGACTAAAACAATATTTATTGGAATTCGCCGGAATAAACTCAAAAAAAATATCTTTTTCTGCTAGTTTTGGTGTAAGTAAAGAGGAGTTTTTGAAAGAAACCTCTCCACAGCTTATACAAGAAATGAAGCACTATTTAAAGGCTTTTAATTCAATTTCCGTAAGAGAATTTTCGGGTGTTGATATATGCAGAGAAATCTTTGGAATAGAGGCTCAATGGATTATTGATCCTGTATTTTTATTAGAAAAATCAGATTATGAAACTTTAATTTGCAACACAGATTCTGAAAGCAAAGATAAAATTGTAAGTTACGTTTTAGACTCAAACAATGATTATAATAAAGCTTATAACTATCTATCTGATAAATTTAATACAGATGTGCTTGAACTCGCACATACAAATCTTAGTGTTGAAAAATGGCTCGCAAGTATCAACGATTGTAAGTTATTACTGACCGATTCTTTCCACGGAATTTGTTACGCAATCATTTTTAATAAACCGTTCATATGCATAAACAATAAAGATAGAGGTTGTGAACGTTTCAACTCAATATTTAAAATGCTTAATATAAATGTAAACAGTATAAATCATATAAATCAAATATATGAACAAGATGCCATTTCATATCCTAATTATCAAGACGTAAATAAATGTATACAGAATGAAAAACAAAAAGCTATCATATTTTTTAACAATGCTATAAATTCTGATAAAGATATTGAAGAAAGAAAAACACTTACAAAACTAAAACATAAAGAGAACCGTATATTTAATTTAAAAAAACATAAAACAACAATTAAAAACTTCTTATGGAATATATGGGTCTTAATTTTTTATTCATTACCTAATTCTTTACAAACTGCAATTAGGAGAAAGAGGTAAAAATGACTAAGACATTAGCTAAAAATAATTGTACCGGTTGCGGGGCATGTTTTAATATTTGTCCTAAAAACGCAATAACAATGGTGCAAAACGAAAAAGGTTTTTATAACCCTGCAATTGACCAAGAAAAATGTATTAATTGTGGTTTGTGTGAGAAAACCTGTCCAATTGATAAATATACCTCAAAAAATATAATTGAACCAAAAGTATTTTCGTTACAAAACAAAAACGAAGAAATTCTATTTAGATGTGCAAGTGGTGGAGCATTTGCACTGTTGGCAAACTATGTTATTCAAAATAAAGGAAGTGTTTATGGCGTAATTCTAGATGAGAAATTAAAAGTCTGCCATTCAAAAGCAACAACAAAAGAAGAACTTGAAAAAATGTATTCTTCTAAATATGTTCAATCTGACACAAAAAATACATATACTGTTGCAAAAAATGATTTAGAACTTGGTAAAACTGTTTTATATTCTGGAACACCATGTCAAATAGCAGGACTAAAAAGCT
>JAMPEO010000215.1 GCA_023665105.1 Candidatus Gastranaerophilales bacterium
GTTGATGTTATTGGCGACAAAGATAAGTCTAATACAATAATGGGATCTGATGTTTCGGAAAATATTGTCGGCGGAGATAAGGCTGATACTATTTATACAGGTGGCGGTTTCGATACTGTTGAATCAGGTAAAGGTAACGATACAATTTATCTTGGTAGAGATGAGAAATATTTATTATTGAAAAATGGTGATGGCGTTGATACTGTTTATTTTGACGGTACGAAATCTTTGAATCTGTTATATGAGTCTGCTCATAAATTCAGAGAGAATGGAGATGATTATTATGACTATCCATCAGATGTTTATTTTGAACGCTTTGAAAATGATTTGATAATCGTAACATCAAACGATTCAAATAATCCTGATAAACTTATTTTGAAAGATTATTTTAACATTAAAGACGAGGTTTCTGTCGCATTCGGTTATATCCAGTCTGGTGAAACTTCTGTTGAAGAACTTTTGACCTCTCAAGGATATGATGTTATCGATTCTGAACCTGTAAAAGAGATTACATATACAGAGTTTGATATAAGAACCTATAACAAAAAAGGTGTGGAACTTGCTAAAGCTGATAAAGTTACAATGGCTAAGGGTGATTTTGCTCTCGTTGCAGGTAAAGGTAACGACACTATTACTTTAAACGAAGGTAATATGTGTTTGAAGTTTAACAAAGGTGATGGCACTGATACAGTTTACTTGAACGGTGCAAATACACTATTGCTTGATTTTGAATCTGTGAGCGAATCCGGAATTGATTCGTTGTCTTACCAAAAACAAGGGAACGATTTAATTATTCTTAGCCCAAGCGGTAAAAAAGCAGACGACAAAGTTATAATAAAAGACTATTTTAACAATAATTATTCTACAGATATTTCTATTGGAAACACAAAAGAAAAAACTGAAATTAGCACATTGTTAGAAAATGCTCTTATTCATGCCGGTTCTGCAAAAGCTAACAATACTTTTTCTGATAGTCAATATAATGATATTATCAATGGTGGCAGCAAGGTTGATAAAATTACTCTAAATGTTGTTCAAGGCAATGATACTATCAACTTAAAAACAGGAAATGATGTTATTACATTTAACAATTTATATCAAGGTGATGACAACTTGTCTGTTATTACCGGAAAAGGTACAAAGACGTTTGATATCACTGCTATAGAGAATGCGGAATTTGTTGTTTCAAGATATGATAACAACTTGAACCTTGGTTTTGTTAGTGATGATTTCAACGATATTACTATCCAAGATTATTTCAAATCAGGAGCAGTACTTTCTTTGAAAGATGCTTATGGTTCAAGAACTTTAAAATATGGTTCTGGAAAAGTTTCCGGTACGAAAGGTGATGATATTGTATTTGCTTCTGCAAACAAAAAAGGTGTTACATCAGTTTCAACATCTGCAGGTAATGATGTTATAAATATTGATGTTACCAAAGGAAATAAAATAACTGTATCATCCGGCGATGGCAATGATTATATCAATTTTGAAACAATGAATCTTGGCACAGGTGGCAAGAATACCTTTACTGCTAATTTGAATGGCGGAAATGGCGATGATACATACGATTTGTCTGATGTAGATTTAGCCAAAGGAAAAATAGTTGTTAATATGTCACAAGGTTCTGATACGATTGTGTTAGATAGTAGTTATTCATTTGATGGATACAGTGGTGAAAAAACTGATTTTAGTTATTCACATGCTATAAATAATGGAAACTCTATTATTACAAACAATTATAAATCTTTTGATTATTCTAATGACTTAAGTTTATTCTTTGACGTTAAAATTGATAAACGAGGAATATCTTATGGATATAATAGAACAGGAGATTTGTATCTTGTTAAAGGTGCTGATATAGAACTAGCTGATGGCAAAGTTGATAGGGGTATTCAATTAACCGGAATATCAAAAGATGATTATATTCAGACTGGAAATGAAACCTATCATTTTGATGAATCTGCGATAGGTCGTTTGATATCAGATGTTGCATCTTGGTTGAGTGATAACGATTATGTCTCAACAGCTGATGTATTCAAAACAGGTGATGTCAATGATATTCATACATTGATTGATATGTATGCTACAGGTACAAATCAATGTTTTGTTAAAGAATAGTTATTAAGCTAAAAACGGATAGTAGTTCTGCAAAATGATAGTTTATTATTTTGCAGAACTTTTAAATTATACTTAATATTACTTTAGAAACTAGCAAATTTTATTTTCTTGAACGTTCATATATCTATAAGTTTCTTGACAAATATCGGAAAATATGCGATGCTCTATCCAACAGGTCTTAAATTTAGTGTGTTAAATAAATGTAATTTAAATTTTCTTTTTAAAGAAAAAAGGAGTGTGTTATGATTTTATCTGTGTCCAATAGTCCTGCTTTTGCAGCAAGAATGCCTAAACCTAAAAAATCTTGGATTCCAAAAGGTCAGTATCAACAACAAAAAATTGATCAATTAACTTCTCAAATTGATATTATCAATCGTGATACTGATAACTTATATAAAATGGGTTATGATGTATCAGGTAGATTATCTTCTGATGCAAGAAATTCTATTGCACAAAATGAATCTCAAATCGAAAGAATTAAATCACAAATCGATTGGTTAAAACAAGAGATTGCAATGCGAATTCAAAAATAGTTCTTATATTTGTATAACTAGTAAAATATTAATTCCCTGAAAATTTTTCAGGTACTGTGTGCTGTACAAAAAATTTAATTCAAAATATTGTTTTATTCTATCTAGCAAAATATATTTTCACGTATTTTATTATAAATATGATAAATTATACGGGAGATTAATTTGATGCAAAATTATAATACTATAAATAATAATGTTTCATTTGGTGCAAATTTGAAACTTAGCGGGAAAAAATTTGCTCCATATAAAAAAAAGAATAATATAGATAAGACTCAAATAGAAGAATTAAAAGATAAATTTGAAAAAGCAACAAAAGATACTAATGGAACTCTAGAATTAGACTTCGGTTCAAAAGATAGATATGGTACTATAATGAGTAGAATTAGGTATGTTAATGAAAATAAAGAAGATTCTATTAAAGTTTTATTAGAAAATGAAAAGTTATCAGCAGATGATAAATTTGTTGGTAAATTAGTTAAAATGTTAGATATTTTTAAAATGCGAGAAAATAATTTTCAAAAAATTGAGAAGTTGAATATCAAAAAAAGTAATGAAACTGATATTCAAAAACATGAAAAACTAAGAGAAAGAATTTATCGATTATCTAGAAAAGCAGGAGAGGATAGCCGTAAAGCAACCAGAGAATTATTTGATTTACCATATTCA
>JAMPEO010000216.1 GCA_023665105.1 Candidatus Gastranaerophilales bacterium
ATGAAAAAAGGTGATTTTGTTGTAGCAGGGAATAATTTTGGGCTAGGTTCTTCTCGTGAACATGCTCCTCAAATTATTAAGATTGCAGGTGTTAGAGCAGTACTTGCAAAATCTTTTGCAAGAATTTTTTACAGAAATGCTATAAATATAGGACTTTTGGCGATTGAATGTGATACTGACGGTATTGATGCCGGTGATGAATTAGAGCTGGATATTGAAAAAGGATTTATCAATAATACTACTAAAGGTACAATGATTGCTATAGAACCGTTGCCACCTGTTATGATTAAGTTGTTGGAAGATGGTGGGCTTGTTGAACATATCAAGAAAAACGGCGATTTTAAATTGTAGTGTTTTGTGGATTCTAATCCAATATATTTTTTTCTGAGCATACGTGGAACAGATGCTGAAACGAGTTCAGCATGATACTTAGGTTATTATTTCTGGACGGAGAGGGAATAAAGCAGGTCGGCTTTACCAAGCCGACAAAAGAGTGTATTTATTTTCATCTATGTTTCATATTTTTTTACAAAGTAGCATGCCAGTTAGAATATAAATTCTGTGTTACCTAAATTCATGTTTGAAGTATAGTCTGCAACTTCTTTAGAATTTACAATCCAGTTTATTTTGCCATCAGGGTATTTCATATAATGTGTTGTGGAACATAATGTTGATACCATACATGCGTCTAAAATATTTAATCCTGTAATATCAACTGTCATGTTTTGACAATTACATAACTTGATATGTGAATTAACTAATTCAATATTTTTTTGTGGGGCTTTATTATCTAAGACTAGTTTTGAAGCGTCTTTTGAAAAAACTTGTAACATATTCTGACCTCTATATAAAATTTATCGGCAGATTTGTATGAAAATTTGATAAGATTTCTTAAAAATAATATATTTAGACTATTTTAGGTATATAATTATTTATAAAGAATAAATTATAGGAGCAAGTAATGAAAACAATAGACCTTAATAAACTGGCTTGTGAAGTTTTTGATATTGAAGCAAATGCAATATTGAGATTAAAAAATTCATTGGGTTTGGATTTCGATAAAGCAATAGAACTTTTGTATAATTGTAATGGACGTGTAATTATTACAGGCATGGGTAAGTCAGGTCTTATTGGTAAAAAGATTGCTGCGACACTATCGTCAACCGGTACTCCTGCGTATTTTCTTCATCCGGCAGAAAGTACACACGGTGATAGTGGAATTATTACAAGGGAAGATGTAGTTATTGCAATATCCAATAGCGGTGAAACACAAGAGTTATTAAATCTGTTGCCTGTGATTAAACGCTTTGGTGTTCCTATAATCTCTATGACAGGTCGTAAAGATTCAACTTTGGCTAAATCAGGAGAAGTTGTTCTTGATATTTCGGTAGAGAAAGAAGCGTGCCCGTTAGGTAAAGCTCCTACAGCAAGTACGACAGCTACTCTTGCAATGGGTGATGCTCTTGCTGTTTGTTTACTTGAAAAACGTGGGTTCACAGCAGAAGATTTCTTGATTTATCATCCTGGTGGAGCGTTAGGTAAGGGCATTAAATATCATGTTTCTGATTTGATGATGACAGAAGACAGAAAAATGCCTGTTGCATCTGAGGATATGAAGTTTACTGAACTTATACAGTTGATTTCGGATTATAGACTTGGTATGGCAATGATTGTTGATAATTCAGGTAGATTAAGCGGTATACTTACAGATGGTGATATTAGAAGATGTGTATTGAAACATCATGATATTACTAATATTGTAGCAAAAGATGTTATGACTGTTAATCCTAAGACGGTTCAGTCTACTGATTTTGCTGCAAGTGCATTACACTTGATGGAAAAATATTCGATTACAGCACTTGCAGTTGTTAATGATGATAATCAACCTGTAGGTGTTGTTCATATCCACGATATTCTTAAAGCAGGAGTTGTTTAATGGAATTAGTTTTAAAAGAAAAAGCATCTAAAATCAAGCTTATGGCATTTGATGTAGATGGTGTTTTTACAGATGGAAGCCTTGTATTTGATGAGAATGGAAAAGAATCAAAAACATTCAATGCAAAGGATGGGCAAGGTATTGTTTGTGTTGAAAAAGCAGGGATTATTACTGTTATTATTACTGCAAGACAGAACGGAACTGTTGAACATAGAGCAAAAAATCTTGGGATTACGGAATTACATCAAGGTATAAAATATAAGCTTCCTGTGTTGGAAGAAATAATGCAAAAATATAATCTTACTTTTGAAAATGTATCTTATATGGGGGATGATTTACCTGATATTTGTATTTTAGAAAAGGTTGGGCTGGCATGCTGCCCTAATGATGCTGTGGATGAAGTTCGTGAAAGATGTGATTTTATATCATCAAAAAATGGCGGCAGAGGTGCAATAAGAGAACTGTGTGATTTTGTATTGAGAAGTCAAAACATTGAACCGTTGGAAATTGTTCGTAGCTGTCAGTTAGCTAAAAAATAAAGTTTTATTCATTAAGATTAAATAATTGAGTCGGGTCAAGTTTAAACTGTAGCATATTTGCAGTTTCTCTGCCATTATCTCCACCTTTACGTTGAACGGTTATTTTCCCTATATATAATGAACCTTTTGGACTTATTTTTATATCACCTGTTGCATAGTGTTGTAGTGCTTCATTTATGTTTACTAAAATCCATCTTGCATTGTTTGAAATTTTTTGTGCAACTAAAATCCATTCAGCACTAAATTGTCCACGTCCTTTTATAATATCACTTAGTATTAGAGTTTTGTTTGATATAAACCAGTCCAGCAATTTACTTTGTTCTTCACTATCAAATTCATCTAAAAACATTCTTCTTGAATCTCTTGTGTTATTTTTATATGGTTTTATTTCTCCGGTATAGTATTGAAGCAATTTATATATATCTTCAGGAATATTCCACATATTCTTATAATGAACTAGCCATCTTTTATCAACTTGATTAAATCCTTTTTTGTTAGAAACTAATTTTACTTGTATATTTTCTATATCTAATGCAGTTTTAAATTTTATTTTAACTTGTACATTCACATCAGATTTGAATCCGTGTAATACAACAGCATTAACAGATTCAATTTGTGATAAATCGTAATTCATTATTGAAAGCCATGTTTGTGCTTCTGTATCACTTAACCAGTTATTGAATTTGTCACATATTTCTTGTTCATTTTTGAAACCGTTTTTAGCAGTTTGCGAACCTTTTTGAACTAAGTCCATTTTTAGTATTGTCCTCTATATATTTTGCTAAACATTGACCTATTTCTCTTATAACATTAACTG
>JAMPEO010000217.1 GCA_023665105.1 Candidatus Gastranaerophilales bacterium
TATGGGTGATAAGTTCTTTCAGGTAGATATGACAGATGAATTTGATGGTATTGGTACGCTTAATCCTCCATCAGGTCCTATCAAAGAAGCAGAAGAACTTTGTGCCAAGTTATTTGGAGCACAAAAATCATTATTTTTATTAAATGGTTCAACTGTTGGTAATATTGCTATTGCAATGGGACTTACTCAGCAAGGGAAAAAAGTTGTTATTAACAGAAATTGCCACCGTTCAGTTTTGACAGGTTTGATAATTTCCGGTGCGGAACCATTATGGATTATTCCGGAAAAATTAGAAGAATGGTCGCTTTGGGGTAAGATATCTCCGTTGGAAATTGAAAATACACTTAAAAATAACAAGGATGTCGGTATGGTTTGGCTTACCAATCCAACTTATGAAGGTGTAATAACTGACATCAAGACTATTGCAGAAATATGTAAAAAATATGATGTTCCACTTGTGGTCGATGAAGCACATGGAACTTTATGGAGTTTTAATAAAGAGTTACCTACTCCTGCTCTTGAACAAGGTGCTGATATAGTTGTACAGTCTTTTCATAAAACAGGTGGAAGTATGTCACAAACCTCCGTTTTACATATATCTAAAAATACAAAAATAAATGTAGAAGCCCTTGTACACTCTTTGCGATTGTTGCAAACCACAAGTCCATCTGTTATTTTGTTAGCAGGGCTTGATGCCGCACGTGCAAATTTGGAAACAGAAGACGGTTTAAACAATATTCAAGTTGCTATTGATAATGCTAAATATTTATATTCAGAAATTGAAAAATTAGAAAATATTTCGTTGTTGAAACAAGATAATGCGGACCCTACGAAGATATTTATCAAAGCAAAGAATTTATCAGGAATACAATTAGAATCAATTTTAGAAAAAGATTATAATATAGAGATTGAAGCGGCTTCTGATAGAGGTATTTTGTTATTATCTAATATTGGAAATAACCGTAAAGATTTTGAATATCTTGCGAATGCTTTGAAAGAAATTAATTCAAAAGATTATTCTACTCGTTTTAAAACAGAACATAAAAAACACATGCCAATGTTAGTTCCTGAAATAAGGATGAGTCTTAGAGAGGCGTTTTACGCAGACAAAGAAGAAGTGAAAAAAGAAAATGCTGTGGGTCGTATTTCTGCTGAAGTTATTGCAGAATGTCCTCCCGGTATTGCAATATTACTTCCTGGTGAATTGATTACTGCTGAACATTTGCCATATTTGGAAGATTATGAAGTGTTGGAAGTTATAAAAGACTAATCCTCAAATCCGCAGTCTGTAATAAGGTTTTCACTGTTATATGCTGAAACAGCAAGCTCGTCGCATCTTTCATTAAATTCATGCCCGTTATGACCTTTAACCCATATAAATTCGATTTTATGAGGTTTCATTGCTTCTATTAGTCTTTTCCATAAATCAACATTTTTAACAGGTTTTTTAGATGCAGTTTTCCAACCTTTTGCAATCCAGTTATCAAGCCAGTTCTTTTCTATAGCATCAATAAGATATTTGCTGTCAGAGCATAGTTTAACATTACATGGTTTTTTTAGTGTTTCCAGTGCAATAACGGCAGCAAGAATTTCCATTCTGTTGTTAGTTGTTTTTTCAAAACCTTCTGATAGTTCTTTTGATACATATTCACCATTTGCAGTTTTGTATCTTAGTACAGCACCATAACCGCCCTTGCCAGGATTTCCGCTGCAGGCACCATCTGTGTATATTTCTACTAATGGTTTTTGATTATTACTCATATATCCATAATAAATAATAATCGTAAATATGACACTTTATTAAGAATTGTAAAATGTAAAAAAATAAAATAGCAAAATAAATTTTTAGAAGCATTAAAGCAAATGTAAGAAGTATAGATAGAAGTTGTGTGTATATTAAGGAGGAAAAGACAACTATGAATATTAAGAACACATTAAGAGCAGCAGCTATTGCAATTCCTATGATGCTTGGTGGCGGAAAAGCCGCAGCACAAGCTCCTACAATCGTTAAAGCAGCAGAAAAAGTAGTTGCAGCAGATACTTTAAAAGCAATGGAACAAAAATCAGCAGATGTACCTACATTGATGATTAAAAGATATAAAGGACATTTTCAAGGTAGCGTAAAAGGCGGAAAAATTGCTGATGGTACTTTGAACTATAAAGAATCTGGTGAAACAGTTCCTGTAGCAAATATTTTAAATCCAAAAAGCTCTGTAGCTATTGATGGTACATTCGTTTCTGGTAGCAAATTACCAGGTGTTGGTTATCAATTAGGCGGAACTTTTGAAAAAGGAAACAATGCATTCTCAGCAAGAGGTGTATATTCTCAAGGACATGCTGAAAAGAATATTATTGGCGATATGTCTTATACTAGAAGCTTCCCACTAACTCACGATATAAGTGCAACTGGTAAAGTTGGTGTTGAAGGTGGAATTATTAAGAATCCTGCTAACCATGATTCATTTGGTCAATTAAATCCACATATTTCAGCAGGTGCTAAATATTCACATACTTTCGAAGGTGGTGCTAAAATTGGTGCTAAAGCAGAAGTTGGTGGAGCACTTCCATTAAACTACAGAACTCATACAAGAAAAGCAGTTCAATCTCCAACAGTTATTGCTAATGGTGAAATCGAAGCTGGTTATAAAAATATTTCAGGTTTCGTAACTGGTGGTAGAGATGCTATGATGGGTAACAACATCGGTGCAGGTGTAAGAGTTAAATTCTAATAGCAGAATTTAAACCATTTAATATATAAAACAGTCACTCTTTAAGGGTGGCTGTTTTTACATCTGTTTATATTCTGTTGCTTATTGGTTATATTTTTGTTAGTATGAACTTGTTATATTTATTGAGAGGGATAATAAATGAATTTAATGACTGGAAAAAGAGGTGTTATATTTGGAGTTTCAAACACTCACGGTATAGCATACGGTATTGCAAAACAATTACACGATGCAGGTGCTGAAATTGCTTTCACTTATGCAGGTGAAACAATGGAAAAAAGAGTTAGACCTATCGCTGAAGGCATGGGTGCAAAGATTATCATGAGCTGTGACGTAACAAAAGAAGACGAAGTTAAAGCAGTTTTTGATGCTTGTGAAAAAGAATACGGTAAAATTGACTTTGTTGTTCATGCTGTTGCATTTGCTAAGAAAGAAGATTTAATGGGTAAATTTATTGACACATCACTTGAAGGCTGGAATACTGCTTTAGGTGTAAGTGCTTACTCATTAGTAACTATTTGTAGAAATGCGAAACCTATTATGAACGAAGGTGGTTCTG
>JAMPEO010000218.1 GCA_023665105.1 Candidatus Gastranaerophilales bacterium
TGTTGATGAACAAAATACTATAGGTTCACTTTATAATTTTGAAAATAAACTTAAAAATACTTGGGAAAACAGTTCTATAAATAAGAATTTTGATAATACTGTTGGGACAGAGGTTAAGTCTAATATTTTTTCACAAATAACTAATATGCCGGCGATGAAAATGTTTAGTAAAACAATGGTTGGAATGCAAGGTTTTGAAGTTATTGAGGAAAAAACTTTTAAAGATAGAATGCAGCACGCAACAAAATGTCTTATAACAAATTCTCTTGTTCCGCTTTTCTTTATGTCGGTGGCGTCAAGTCTTACAAAAAACATGAAAAGTTTGTATAGACTGCCTATAATTTTTTCTTCAATGGTTGTTGGTACAATGTATACAAATAAGACAATAGAAGCAAGTAAAACAAAACCTGTAAAAGAAAAACAAAACCAATCAGTCTAAATATTTACGGTCTTTCAATTCATCAGGTAAGAATTGTTGTTCAACGTCAGGAGCATCATGGGTATATACATAACCCACTCCAAAGCCATATTTTGAAGCATCTTTATAATGAGAATCTCTTAAATGCATTGGAGGAGGAAAATCTAGTCCGCTGTTTATATCGCTAAGAGCTTTGTCAATAGCACAACAAGCTTGATTTGATTTAGGTGCCTTTGCAACATATATTACAGCTTGTGCGAGTGGGATTCTCCCTTCCGGAAGCCCTAATATCTCTACAGCTTTAAAAGCATTTAATGAGATGTTTAACGCGTTAGGGTCGGCATTTCCAACATCTTCTGACGAACAAACAATTAAACGTCTTGCAATAAAGCGTGGGTCTTCGCCTGCTTCTATCATTTTTGCAAGATAATATATTGCAGCATCAGGGTCACTTCCGCGTAAACTTTTTTGGAAAGCTGATGCAAAATCGTAATGTTCTTGTCTGGAATAACGGGTGTTTCTTTTTTGTGTAATGCTTTCTAATATTTCTACTGATAATTGTCTGAAATTATTTGAAAAATTACTTGCGAAATAAGAATTCTCAACCATATTTAAAGCTGTTCTGGCATCACCACGTGCATTATTTATGATGAATTTTGTAACTTCTTCATCATATTCTAACGGCTGGTGATGTTCTTCAAGATATCTGAAACCGTTGTCTATTATTTTTGCCATGCTCTCGTCGTCAATAGAATTAAGTCTAATAATTTGAACTCTGGAAATCAATGCCGGTGCTACCTGAAAAGATGGATTTTCGGTCGTTGAACCAATTAAATAAAGTGTTCCGTCTTCCAAATAAGGAAGTAAGACATCTTGTTGAGTTTTTGAATAACGGTGAATTTCATCTATGAATAGAATCGTTTTTTGACCGGCTCTTAAGTATTCGTTTGCTTGAGCTACCGTATCTTTTATATCTTTAATACCTGATGAAACAGCAGAAAGTTCTACAAAATGTGCATTAACTTGATTTGCGATTAGCCTTGCAAGAGTTGTTTTTCCACATCCGGGAGTGCCCCATAAAATCAATGAAAATAATCTTTGTGATTTTATTAGATTCATTAGCGGTGAATTTTTCGCAATAACATTCGATTGTCCAAGAAATTCTTCAAGAGTTTTTGGACGTAATAGTTCTGCCAATGGCACCTGTTTATTCTGTTTTTCCAGTTCTGTAAATAAATTCATCAAGAATATAATAGCACATAATTTTATATTATAAAAAATTACTAGACTTTTTTTTATGTCTGTATTATTATTTATTTGCTAGCCCTTGTGGCGGAATCGGTAGACGCGTTGGACTTAAAATCCAATCGGGGTTCACCCTCGGTGCCAGTTCAAGTCTGGCCAAGGGCATTTTTAAAAAGACTCACAGTAATGTGGGTCTTTTTTACTATGTATTCTTCGTTATATCATGCTATAATCTAGTTATGGCTAAACAAGATGATTTTATTTCAACAGTTTCACACGAACTTAGAACCCCATTAACAAGTATTAGAGGGTTTGCTCAAACTATGTTGGCATCTTGGGATAAACTTGATGATAATTCTAAAAAACGATTTCTTGAGATTATTGAACAACAATCTAATAGACTTATTCACCTTGTAGAGAATATTTTATCAGTTACAAAAATACCTGATGAAAATCTTGTTCTTAAAAAAACAGATGTGAATGTGCTTATGAATACTGTTATGCAAATTATTAAGCAAAAATATAACACTTATATTTTTGATGTTAATTTGAAAAATCCAATATCATATATTTCTGCAGATGTAGATAAATTGCAGCAAGTCTTTATCAATATTGTTGAAAATGCTTGTAAATATTCTGAACCTTATTCAAAAGTAACAATAAGAACATTTGATGATGAAAAAAATGTAATGATATCTGTGAAAGATGAAGGGATAGGTATTGATGAACAATATGCGGAAGCTATTTTTGAAAAATTTTCAAGAATTGATAATCCATTAACCAGAAAAATTCAAGGTAGCGGTTTGGGATTGTTTATTACTAAAGCTCTTGTTGAAAAAATGAATGGAAAAATATCATTTAAAAATCTTGAAAAAGGTACTGAATTTATTGTTAAATTCCCTATTTATAATATTGAGGAACATTTGAAATGCTCTGTAACACACTGATTATTGATACACGGAAAGAACTTTCTATAAAATATAAAAAAAGCTTAACTGATAGTGATACGCAGGTGAATATTGCTAATAATATTAAAGATGCACTTATTTATATTCAAACACGAGAACCGGATATGATTATTGTATCTGATAGCATACCCGAAGATTTAAGCGACTTTTGTGAAAAAATACGTGTGTTAACATATAATATTCGACCAATAATTGTTGCATTATCAAAATCTGATAATCTTGATGATAAGATTAGAATTCTTGAATCAGGTGCAGATGATTTTATTAGTGAACCTGTAAATATAAAAGAATTCCAGATGAGGATAAAAGCTCATCTTCGTCGTGAGATTGAATCAAATCTTGATAACAAAACTCTTTTGCCAAATGAAAAATATTCAATAAGAGCCTTAAAACGTACTTTGGCTGAAGATTCTGATTGGGCTTCTATTCTTGTAAGTATTGAGAATTTTAAGCAGTATATTGATATATACACAGAATTTGCAGGTGATAAAGTTGTGCAAACTTTACTTGCGATTATAAAGTCTGCCCTTGAAGTTACAGATTTTGTGAGCCAACTTGCTGAAAATGAGTTTCTGATAATAACAAAATCTGCTACTGCAGAAAAAATCGCTTCATATTTAACATTTGCATTTG
>JAMPEO010000219.1 GCA_023665105.1 Candidatus Gastranaerophilales bacterium
AGATGTCGCGAGTTCGAGCCTCGTCTCCCGCTCCACTAATAACAAGGGTTTCAGACTCTTGTTTTTTGTTTTATTAGCAAATTGGCTCACAAAAGTCTCACATTTTTTAACTTCTGAGTATGTCATTCATTCCTCCTAGTGCCTTATCAATCATGTCCTGATTGTTCTTTGCATAAACATCCAATGTTGTCTGAGATTTCTTGTGTCCAAGCTGGTTTTGAATAAATTTGATACTTGCCCCATGGTCAAGTGCTATATCAGCATAAGAGCCTCTAAGGTCGTGTATTCTTACTCTATCTGTTATATCAGCATACACAAGTAAAGGCTTCCATACTCTGCTTCTTAGATTTTCAACATTCAAATACTTATTAACTTGACTGGGGAATAATATCTTTGTATCGTTTGACAGTGATTTTATATGCTCTTTTAATACATCAAGAACATCATCAGCTAAATATACATCACGCTCTTCGGCTGTTACAATTCTTGCTCTGTTCTTTGCACCGTCTTTATATTTACCCTTTGTGAACTGCTTATTTACCTTAATACTTTTATTATTAAAGTTGATGTCAGTAACTTCAAGAGCAAGAGCTTCACCAATACGCATACCTGTACCCATGAGAGTGTAAAATAAAGCGTAATACTTAGGGTATAGCTTTTTACAGGCCTTTAACAACATTCTTTCTTGTTCCTCTGTCAAATGTTCACTGCTTTTGGGGTTTACAATGACAGTGTCAACAGCTTTAAACTTATTTTCTTTGATAAGGTTATGTTTGATTGCGTAGTTACAAACTGCCCTTGCTATCTTTAAGCACAATTGAGCTACAAATGGTGTATGTGTCTGCTCTATATCGTCAATAAATTTCTGCAAATCCATTGAACTCACCTTGTCATACTTCAACGGATACAACTTAGCAAAGACTTTTTCTATGTATAGCTTATAAGTTGCTTGTGTTGTATGTGAATATTTGGGCAATGCAAGGTCTATGTAGGGCTTAAAAACCTGTTCAAATGTAATGTTTGCAACACTTGGGTTCACATTGTTAAATTCAGACAAGTGTGCTTGGGCTTCTGATTTTGTTCTATAACAACGTGAAGTGTGCTGTTTTCCATAAATATCACGATATGTTATAGTGTAGAACACTTTCTTTGTACCATTTTTGTTAGTTCTTGTCTTTTTACTTATGCCAGCCACTATTTATCACCTTTATTCCTTGCTTTGATTTTAGAGAGTTTCATTTCTTGTTGGATTTTGATAAACTCCTTAACTTCACTCTCACTAAGTTTCCATGTACCCCTGAAATACACATTAATTGCACCTTTTAGGATTGCCCACTTATATAAATAGTTGTAATCGTAACTATGTTTAAGGCATAATTCCTTAATAGACATTAAGTCTGTAGGGTCTTGGGTTTGTACATTATCAAGTGCTAAGTGTTGTAAGCTCATATGTTTGTCTCCTGTTTTACATTTCTCGAACTGTTCGAGAAACTCTACAGGTTAAATATATCATATGTATTTTATTCTGTCAACCTTTTACGAACTGTCCGATTTCTGTTAGTGATTAAAACCTGCGGACAGGTTGTAATTTATTGACACAGTGGTAAATATTATATATACTCATAGAGGAGGTAAATATGAGCAATGTCTGTAAAACAAAGACACAAATAAATACAGCAGATAAATATGTTACAATCATAACCAAGACAATTGGAGCATATGTGCGTGAGGTAAGAGAGGAAAAAGGAATTAGTATTAGGAAGCTTGCCACAGAAATAAATGTTTCCTCCACCCTTATATCTGATTTTGAAAATGGAACAAAGATACCCCGAATGGAAAGCATAATAAAAGTAATATGGGCATTAGATATACCAATTAACCATATCTTTGGGAAAAAAGCACTTCCTTCTGAAATATTTACAGCCAATTCACCTGAAGCCAAAATGAGCCTGTCTCAATTATTGACACAAACAGGACTTTCTCTGTCTGATGTTAAGGAAGTTACTGAGTTCATTGAGTTCAAAAAGTCCAAAAGGAATAAAAAATAGAACAGGTCAACTTTTCACCGACCCATGAAATTTTGTCAGCCCATTAACAAAAGCAAACTATGGTTTAGTTTTAGGGGTTCTATCGACCTTTTTTGAATAGATAATCTTAATCCCTAAAAGTTCACTTATTCTCATAAGGTCTGTAAACCTTACTTTCTCATCTAGTGAATATTTAACAAGGTTTATAGGCTTGTTATCAAGTGTTAATTTGAATTCCCAGCCTATAATATTAAGTATGTCATGCAGTTCTTGAATACTTAAAGAACCTCTTCTTAACTTCATTTGCTCTTTTTTGAGTATCTTAAAATATTCAGGTGATGATTTTTCAGGCACTTCATCAACCAGCACAGGGAGGAATACTGAAAAATTGACCTCTTCTTGCTTCATGATGTTTGAAAGTGTCTCACAAATGCCATTTTCAAACCTATTAAGTTTTGCTTTGTCTTCTGCCATACTCTTTACTATATACCATTATTTAATTATATACAACATATTTGTTGGAATTGTAAAGTAATGTAACAATATCCAACAGACCTGTTGTATCTCCAACAAAGTTGTTGTAGCATATAAAAGTAAGGTAATTAGATAAATGAAAGGACAACAAATCATGGCAACACAAGTTATTACAACAAACATTAATTTAGAAGACAATGCAAAGGTTATTAAATCTATTGACTCTAAGATAGCTGAATTAAAAGAGTTGAGAGATGAAAAGGTAACAGAAGTTAAAGACATTATGAATAAAGCTAATGTTTTAGAGCTTCAAGCAGGTGCATATACCTTTAAATTAACTGAAATTACAAGAAACAATGTTGACACAAAGACTTTGAAAACTAAGTATGTCAAACTTTATAAAGCATTGTTAAAGGTTTCAAGTTATATGAAATTTGACATTGTGTAAGAGCCGAAGCTCTTACACTTTTAAAAGAAGGTGGATTAAAAATGACAAATGACAATATTAAAACAATTTTAAAGTTTATGCCAGCAAGTCAAGCTAAATGTTTTATTGAGGGTTTACAAGGCTCTGAAAGCAGTTATTTTAAAGAAGTTGCCAACAGAATGGCTGTAATAATCAATAATGCTCCTGCATTGTATGATACAGACGGGCAAGGCGAAGCAGTTAAACCCATTCTACACTACTTCTATGGTAATTCAGATATTTACATTACTGAAATTGACAAAGACAGTGATGAACATTTTGGATATGTGAGCC
>JAMPEO010000021.1 GCA_023665105.1 Candidatus Gastranaerophilales bacterium
CCTTATACTCGATTTGGTGCATTCTTGCTGTTAAATTAAGTAATCTTGCTTGTGAAGATGACAAACCCATTGATTAAAATTTCCTATTTCTCTTTTGTTCTTGATTACGACTAAAAGTGTTATATTCTTTAGTATTTAAAGAATATTTGTTACATTTCTTTATAAATGAAACTAGCATTTTATTTTAATATTTAGAAAACTAATATCATAAGATATTTTTCAGTGTTAAAATGATATTATGGCAAATTTAAGATTGGGTTTGAAATTATTTTCAAACATGTTTGAACAATATAAAGAAGAAGCGATTGAGATAATAAAATCAGGTTATGCTGACTATATTGAGCTTTTTGTTTATCCTGATTCGTTTGATGTTTTAAAAGACTGGGAATCTTTGAAAATCGAACACGGAATAAATTTTACAATACATTCTCCTCATTCCAGCCAGAATGTGAATCTTGTTGTACCGGAACTTTTAGACTATAACAAAAAAGTTTATGCTCAAATGGATGTTTTTATGGACGCTCTTGATGCAGAATATATGATTGTGCATAGCGGAAGAAAAGGAAGTATTAAAGAAACTGTCAGACAGTTGAATATCATCCAACCAAAACGCATGATGATAGAAAACACTCCTTATTTTTCACCGAAGTTTCCGGATATAGTTGCTGCCGGTGGAACAGTAGAAGAGATTAAATATGTATTAGATAACCACGATTGTGGATTTTGTTTTGATGTTGGACACGCTTTTTGTTCAGCTGTTGCTATCAATCGTGAACCTTATGAATATATGGGGGAATTTTTAAAACTTGACCCAAATTGTTATCATCTTAGTGATGGTGAAATAAAAAACAAGATTGATAAACATTTCCATATAAGTAAAGGTGATTATGATTGGAAACGGATTATGGAAACAATAAACAAAGAACGTAATATGACATTAGAAACTATAACTAAAAATTATTCCAAAACATTATTAACTGATTTTGTTGAAGATACAAAAATTTTGCGAGGGTTATGTTAGATATATTCAAAATATTTAAGCAAGACCATCCGAGAGGTTTATATTTATTATTTTTTGTAGAGATGTGGGAACGTTTTTCTTATTATGGGATGCGGGCATTGCTTGTTTTGTATATGATTCAACATCTTATGTTTACAACAGAAAAAGCAGGAAATATTTATGGATTATATACAGGTTTTGTTTATTTGACACCGATATTAGGCGGTTATTTAGCAGATAGATATATAGGACAAAGAAAAAGTATTACAACAGGTGCCCTTTTTATGTGTATCGGATTATTTATGCTTGCAAGTCAACAAGCTTGCATGTTTTTACCTGCACTTTTTGTAATGGTTATTGCTAACGGATTTTTTAAGTCAAACATAAGTTCTGTGTTGGGTATGCTTTATGGCAAAAATAATAATAAAAAAGATAGTGCATTTACTATATTTTATATGGGAATAAATATTGGAGCATTTTTATCACCTTTAGTTTGCGGAACATTAGCACTGAGATATGGATTTGGTGCAGGGTTTGCTTCTGCAGGAATAGGAATGTTGATAGGGGTTATTATTTATAAACTATTTGAAAATAAATATCTTGGTAATTGCGGACTTTATCCGATAAAAAAAGTTTCTATCGATAATACCAATAAGGAAACGAAACTTACGATCCGTGAGAAAAATAGGATAATTGCATTATTTGTTTTAATGATTTTTACTATTGTTTTTTGGACTTGTTATGAACAAGCTGGTTGTTCATTAACTCTTTTTGCTGAATATGCCACTAATAGAAATATTATGGGGCATGTTATTCCTGCAGGATATTTCCAATCACTTAACCCTTTATATATCATTATTCTTGCACCAATGATGTCAATGTTTTGGGAGTTTTTACAGTTAAAGAGATTAGAGCCTACATCTGTTGAAAAATTTACTCTTGCGTTGGGATTGATTAGTGTAGCTTATGTGATTATGGCAATAGCCGGAGATATTTCAACAGTGTCAAAAGTTTCACCGTTATGGCTAATTGCTGCATATTTTATTATGACTGTTGCAGAGCTTTGTATTTCTCCTATTGGTTTATCATTGGTATCAAAACTAGCTCCACGTAATTTTGTATCTGTATTGATGGGAACTTGGTTTTTATCAAGTTTCTTTGGAAATCTTTTTGCAGGAGTTTGGGGCGGAAAATATGGTTCGATAAGCAGTTGTGTTTTGTTCTTGTCACTTGCAGGGGTGTCTCTTGTTAGTGCCGTTGTTCTGGCATGTTTACTTCCACGTATGAAAAGATATCTCGGCAGAGTATAGATAATATTCTAAAATAATATTGTTTATGGTATTTTATTGGTAAGAATAAGACAAATCGAGAGGACTGGAAAATGACAGAAAATAAAATTAAGATTGAAGATTTACCTACGGTTTATAATGCACAGGAAACAGAAGAAAAAATATACAAGTTTTGGGAAGATAACAAATATTTCCAAGCAGATGCGTCAAGTAAAAAACCGCCTTATTCAATAGTCATTCCTCCTCCAAATGTTACCGGTGTTTTACACATGGGACACGCATTAGACGGAACACTTCAGGATATTCTTACACGTTATCACAGAATGAGCGGTTATGAAGCTCTTTGGATACCTGGAACTGACCACGCAGGGCTTGCAACTCAAAACGTTGTAGAAAAACAACTTGCAAAAGATGGTTTAACTCGTCATGATTTAGGACGTGAAAAATTTGTTGAAAAAACTTGGGAATGGACAAATGAACATAAATCAGCTATTCTTAATCAATTCAAAAGATTAGGTGCTTCTTTTGACCGTTCAAGAGAAAGATTTACTTTTGACAAAGGTTGTTCAGATGCAGTTAAAGAAGTTTTCGTAACTCTTTATAACAAAGGTTTAATATACAAAGGTTCATATATTGTAAACTGGTGTCCTCGTTGTCAGTCAGCGATTTCTGATATAGAAACAGAATACAAAACAGAACAAGGTCATTTATGGGAAATTTCATATCCGTTAAAAGATGAACACGGTGCAATTATTGTTGCAACAACAAGACCGGAAACAATGTTTGGTGATGTTGCGATTGCCGTTCACCCTGATGATAAAAAATATTCTGAACTTATCGGTAAAAAGGTTATTATTCCGCTTTCAGGAAGAGAAATTCCTATTATTGCTGATGAATATGTAGACAAGAGTTTCGGTACAGGTGCTGTTAAAATTACTCCTGCACACGACCCTAACGATTACGAGGTAGGAAAACGTCATAACTTGAAACCTATTTGGGTAATTGATGAAGAAGGTAAGATGAAAGCCTGCGGTGAAGTACCTCAAGAGTTTCATGGTCTTGAAAGATATGAAGCAAGAGAAAAAATTGTTGGTATGCTTGAATACAATCATTTCTTACTAAGAGTTAAAGACCACGAACATAATGTTGGTAAATGTCAACGTTGTGGCACAACTATTGAACCGCTTCTTTCAGAACAATGGTTTGTTAAGATGGAACCGTTAGCAAAAGAAGCTATTGCTGCTGTTAAAGATGGAAGAATAAAATTCATCCCTCAACGTTGGGAAAAAGACTATTTAGGATGGATGGAGAATATTCGTGATTGGTGTATTTCACGTCAAATATGGTGGGGACATCAAATACCTGCCTACTATCATAACGAAACAGGTGAAATAGTAGTTGCTAAAGAAAATCCTGATCCATCAAAATATACTCAGGAACCGGATTGTCTCGATACTTGGTTCTCATCAGGATTATGGCCGTTCTCTACAATGGGATTTCCTAATTCCGAAACAGAAGATTTCAAAAAATTCTATCCTACAACAACACTTGTTACAGGGTTTGATATTATATTCTTCTGGGTAGCAAGAATGATTACTATGGGGTTAGAGTTTACAGGCAAAGCTCCGTTTTCAACAGTTTATATTCACGGTCTTATCCGTGACGAAAAAGGTCAAAAAATGTCTAAATCAAAAGGTAATACTATTGACCCTGTTGAAATTATTAACAAATATGGTTGCGACGCTCTAAGATTCACTATGACATCTTTATGTACTTATGGCGGACAAGATATTAAGGTTAGTGATGATAAATTTGAATATGGAAGAAACTTTGCTAACAAGATTTGGAACGCATCAAGATTTGTGCTAATGAACCTTGATGGTGTTGATGATAAAGATATTGATTTCAACAACCTTACTATTGCTGACAAATGGATTTTAGATAAACTGAATTCAACAGCAAAATTAGTTAACAGCAATATCAAAGATTACAGAATCGGTGAAACAGCTCACGTTTTATATGATTTCTTCTGGAATTCATATTGTGACTGGTATGTTGAAATTGCTAAGATTCAATTAAGAGATGAAAATCTTAAAGCAAATACTCAAAGAGTTCTAAGATATGTTCTAGATATGGCATTGAGAATGCTTCATCCGATTATGCCTCATATAACAGAAGAAGTATGGCAAGGAGTGAATAATATTTGTGGTGTGCCTTATGATACTGATTCTCCAAGTGCGTTAATTATTGCAAAATATCCGGTTTATGAAGAAAAATTGGTATTCAGCAAAGAAGCAAAACAAATGGAACTTGTGTTTGATACAATTACATCTTTAAGAAATCTTAGACAAAGCTTCAATATTCCTACATCAACAAACGTTAATGTAGAGATTAGAGCAGAGAAAGATGAAAAAGAAATCTTTGAAGCGATTGAAGCTTATGTAAGAAGATTAGCAAAGGTTGATGAAATCAGCTACAATGATATTGATGCTCCATTGCCGCCAAAATCAGCAGCAGCAGTTGTATCTGCATCAAAACTTATTGTTCCTTTGGCTGATTTGATTGATATCAATGCAGAAATTGCAAGACAAGAAAAGAAAATGGCTAAGTTAACAAATGAGAAAAATTCTTTAGAAGGTAGAATGAAGAATGAAAAATTCGTTGCGAATGCTCCTAAAGAACTTATTGAACAAACAAAAGCACGAATTGAGGAATTAACCACTCAAGAAAATGTTATCAAAGATCTTATTAAGTCACTATCTGAATAGGGGTAAAAGTTGAATATAAAACAAAAATAGAGTCATTTATATGACTCTATTTTGTATAATAAGGTTAATACCTGATAAAGAAAGTATAGACCTTGAAATAAACTCCACAACTGTCCCGAATAAAATAGGGCAAAAGGAGCAAAACGCAGCAATAAATAGTTGTTTATCTTACACAAAAATTGTCGAGACAATAAAATGAAAGGCTTAAATTAACAAGTATACAGATTCTGAACTATATTTCACTTAATAAGATTTCAAAATCTGTTGAGGTTTCATCAGATTTAACAAGTTGAAATTTTCCGCATAATTCTTCTATATTTTGTTTACATATAAATAATCCTAATCCGCTTCCGGTTGCTTTAGTAGTGTAGCCTTCCGTAAAAATGTCATCAGGATTGTTTATTGGTTTTGCATTATTGGAAATAACAATTTTTATAAACCCGTTTGTAGTAGTTGTTGATATTGATATTTTTTTGTCATCTTCATCTTCAAATGCTTCACATGCATTCTTTATAAGGTTTATGATTACACACATAAGTTTATGCTTGTCGACTAAAACCTGTGATGAATTATTGATGTCATAAGATATTTTAATATCTTTATTTTGTGCATAAACTTTGGATAAGGTTAATGCTTCAATTATCAATTCTTTAACATCGTATTTTTGTAAATCTATACTGCCTGAAGATTTTAGTTCCAATAGGGAATTACCAGCCATCTTGACAGCATTTTTAATACATTCTGTTGATTTTAACAAAGTAGAGTCTTGTATATTATTTTTTTCACAATATTTTTTGATAATTTCTGTGTACAAATCACATATCGAAAGTTGGTTTTTAATCTCGTGTGAAATATATCGAACCTTTTTTATATTATATTCTTGGACTGTTTCCATTTTTCTAACCTTATATTAGTGCGAAACAGACACTAGTGTGTCTGTTCGCAATATCACAAAATATTTTTTAACAAAATTAAATAGTATATCTTCCGTTAAATTAAATAGTAACAAATTTAGATTTTCTTTTCTTGTCAAACCCGTTTCTGATTGCATATAGAACAGCTTGGGTTCTATCTTTAACTTGTAACTTTTGGAAAATGTTGTTAACGTGTGTTTTAACTGTTGTATTTGAAATATATAATTTTTCAGAAACTTCGTTATAACCGTATCCTTGAGTTAACAAGTCAAGAACTTCTTCTTCTCTTTGTGTAAGAGATGATAATAGTTTTTCGTCTGTAGTTTCCTCTTCTTCTCTGACAGATTTTTGGAAGTACTCAAAGAATCTCAAAGAAAGTGCTGATGGAAGATAAATCTTGCCTGACATAACTTCTTCAATAGCACAAATAAGTTGAGCAGAAGCCATAGTTTTTAATACATAACCTCTTGCACCTACTTTCATTGCTCTAAAGATTAAATCTGCATCATCATAAGCACTTAATGCAACAACTTTGATACCCAAATCAAGATTTTGGATTTCGTGAATTGCTTGAAGACCGTTCTTTTCAGGCATATTCATATCAACAAGTACGATATCAGGTTGATATTTTTTAACCATACTAACACCAGTGTTAACGTTAGTTGATGTTTGAACTACATCATAGCAACCCTCAAGATTTAATAATTCTTTTACTCCCATCAAGTGTTCATAATTATCATCAATTAGAACGATTCTTGTTTTCTTTCTAAATTCTCTATGCATATTCATCTCCCTAAGATTATATTTTTATTTCCCTCTCCACCAAATATACTACTACTTTTTAGAGGATATGTTCATCCATAAAAATATCAATTTTATAGCAAATGTATTAGATAAGCATATCTAGACCATTTGGTCTATAAAATCCCTGCAATCATGTCATAGCTTGATTTTTTCTTTAAAATTGTGTCCATGCCTTTCGTACAAATAAATTAGACTAAATGGAGCATGGAATAGATTTAATATACTATTTTATGAAAATTCAAACAAATAGACTTGTTCAGATTGAATAAATTTGAAGTATAATGATAATAAATTATGCACTTGTAGCTCAGTGCTATGCGGCGAGCTATGGGCAAACCGAAAGGACATGAGTCCTTGAGGTGGAGTCGTAGTCAACGGGTCGTGTTGACAACTGTCAATACGAGCAGGTTGACGAAGCGGAGCCGTCTCCAAAATTTGAATTGAATAAATTATGCGCTTGTAGCTCAGTAGGATAGAGCAGCGGTTTCCTAAACCGTGTGTCGTGGGTTCGACTCCCACCTTGCGCAAATAAAAAAGATAAGGTAAATTCCTTGTCTTTTTTATTTGATGGAGTGTAGTCAAGCCACACAAAGCAAAGCTTTGTCGTGGGTTCGGCGGATTTTCGGTAGAGTGAGTGACGTAGTCACGAAACTCGTCACGTGGAGCAAAACCACGCTTTTGCGACCAGCCGAATAATCCAAGACACTCCCACCTTGTGCATTTTTAACTATAAAAATGCTGTGAGAGTCTCACCCAGTGAGTTTTTCCCCTCCATCCTCAAAACGATACTTAATCGTTTCGAGGCGGAGTCCTTCACCTTGTGCATTTTTTATTTATAAAAACTTTGCGGTTTTGGACATCTTACATTGTTTCAATTCTTGAGGAATTCCCTCAAAGATAATTTCTCCGCCGGCTTCGCCGCCATCAGGACCCATATCAATTATCCAATCGGCATTTTTTATCACATCCAAATCGTGTTCAATAACAATAACTGTTGCTCCATTATCAATAAGAGTTTTAAATACTTCTAAAAGAGTTTGTACATCTTGTGGATGTAATCCTATTGTTGGCTCATCAAAAACAAAAACCGAATCAGACTGTGCTTTTCGCATTTCACTTGCCAGTTTCAAACGTTGTGCTTCGCCGCCTGAAAGGCTTGGTGTTTGTTCTCCTATAGTTAAATATCCCAATCCTAATTCTTGTAATACTTGTAATCTTTGATGTACGAGTTTTAAGTCTTTGCATATATCAAGAGCTGTATTAACATCCATTGACATTATCTCAGGCAATGAATATTTGTTGTATTTTATTCCGTATGCTGGTTTGGAATATCTTGAACCGCCGCATTCAGGACAAGGAATTTGTACATCAGGCAAAAACTGTACATCAAGATTTATTACCCCTGTACCATCACATATAGGACAGCGAAGCTTTCCTGTATTATAAGAAAAATCTCCGGCTTTATATCCAAGTTCCTTTGATTTTGATGTTTTCGCATAAACTTTTCTAAGCTCGTCATGAATGTTTGCATAAGTGCCAACGGTTGAACGCACGTTTATGCCAATAGGAGTGGCATCAATCAATTTAACTTGTCTGATATTTTCAGCTTCTATATTTTTTATGTGGTTTGGTAATTTTTTACCTGAAGTTATTGCTTCTAATGCAGGGACAAGGCTTTCGAGAATCATTGTTGTTTTACCTGAACCTGAAACTCCGCTTACTACAGTTAGTCTACCTTTTGGAATATTTACTTCAAGGGGTTTTACAGTATGAATTTTATCGGTAGATAAATGTATTTTGCCATGTTCAAAAATATCTTCTTTGTTATGGTCGCTATGTGAGTTTATATTTACTTTTTTCTTTCCTGAAAGAAATCCGCCGATTATTGAATTGTTATTGTTTTCTATCTCGGATATTGTGCCTTCTGCAATAACATATCCGCCATCTATACCGGCTTTAGGACCCATTTCAACAATCCAGTCAGATTCAGAAATTATTTGAGTGTCATGGTCAACTAGCAAAACAGAATTTCCATCAGCAATCAAGTCGTAAATAACACCTTTCAATCCTGTAATATTGGATGGGTGAAGTCCGATAGACGGTTCATCCAAAACGTACAAAACTCCTGTTGTTCGGTTTCTGACAGCACGTGCTAATTGCATACGTTGTCTTTCCCCTGTTGATAAAGTCGATGCTGCTCTATCGAGTGTAAGATAACCTAATCCTAAATCCATCAGTCGTTTTGCTACTGTTTGGAATGATTCACAAATACTTTTTGCCATTGGATGCATTTCATCAGGTAGCGATTCAGGAACACTATTAACCCACTCGATTAAATCGGAAAGAGTCATCTTGCATGCTGTATCAAGTGTAATACCTCTTAGTTTAGGTATTCTTGCGATAGGAGACAAACGTGTTCCGTTACAATCCGGACAAATTTCTTGTTTTAAGAATTTTTCTACACGTTTCATGCTCTTTTCATCTTTTACTTTGGCAAGAGCATTTTCGACTGTATAAACAGCATTATAATATGTAAAATCAAGTTCTCCGGCTTGATTGGTGTTTTTGGCCTTATAGAAAATATGTTTCTTTTCTGCCGGTCCGTTATATACAATATCTTTTTCTTTATCAGTTAAATCTTTAAATGGTATGTTGGTTCTTACTCCCATCTCACGACATACGTCGGTCATCAAAGACCACATCAATGTCCCCCATGGAACAACAGCCCCTTCATCAATCGTTAAAGATTCATCAGGTACAAGAGTAGATTTATCTACTGTTCTGATAATTCCTGTTCCGCTGCAGGTTTGACAAGCACCTTGACTGTTAAAAGCGAGTTCTTCTGCAGATGGAGCAAAAAATTTAGCACCACATTCAGGACATACAAGTTCTTGGTCTGCAGCAACGTTAAGCGTTGGTTCTAAATAATGACCGTTTGGACAGCGATGACTTGCAAGTCTGGAAAACATAAGTCTTAAGCTATTTAATAGTTCAGTTCCTGTCCCAAAAGTGCTTCTGATTCCTGGAACAGCAGGTCGTTGATGTAAGGCAAGTGATGCAGGAACATAAAGTACTTCATCAACCTGTGCTTTTTCTGCCTGTGTCATTCTTCTTCGTGTATAAGTAGAAAGTGCTTCCAGATAACGTCTTGAACCTTCCGAGTACAAAACTCCTAACGCAAGCGAGCTTTTGCCGGAGCCTGAAACTCCTGCGATTCCAACAATCTTGTTTAATGGAATATCAACATCAATATTTTTAAGATTATGAACTCTTGCTCCACGGACTTTTATTTTTTCAACATTACCGGACATTATTTACCCTTTCTTATTTATAATATAGCATAATTTTTTATTTTAATTGTTATGCTGAATTTATTTCAGTATCTATTTATTTTTTGCTTCTGCTGTTTGAAGTGGCAGAATTTCACTCACTTTTAACTGACACTGTGTTTAACAAAAACTTTTGTCCTCAGAATATTATTGATGTAAAATATTTTTAACGGGGTATATTTTATGAACGATAAAATTGTAATAAAAGGTGCACGAGAACATAATCTTAAAAATGTATCACTTGAAATACCAAGAGATGAGTTAATTGTTTTTACAGGTGTTTCAGGCTCCGGCAAAAGTTCACTTGCGTTTGATACAATCTTTGCCGAAGGTCAAAGACGTTATGTAGAAAGTTTATCTACTTATGCTCGTCAATTTTTAGGGCAAATGGATAAACCGGATGTAGATTCTATAGATGGATTAACTCCGGCTATATCTATCGACCAAAAATCAACAAGCAACAACCCTCGTTCAACTGTTGGTACTGTTACTGAGATTTATGATTATTTAAGATTGTTATATGCACGTGTGGGAACTCCTTATTGTCCTAAGTGCGGTGCAGAAATTAAGCCGCAAACGATAGATGAAATTGTTGCAAGTATAATGAAACTTCCTGAAGGTACGAAACTCCAAATTCTTGCTCCTGTCGTTAAAGGTAAAAAGGGTGAGTTTCAATCATTATTCAATGAATTAAGACAAGACGGGTTTGTCAGAGTAAAAATAGATGGCGATATTTACAACCTTGATGAAGATGATATAGAACTTGCTAAAACAAAAAAACATACTATACACGTTGTTGTTGATAGAGTTGTTGTTAAAGAGAGTGCTAAATCAAGAATTTCTGATAGCATTCAAATAGCTTTAGAAAAAGCCAATGGACTTGTAATTGCTGATATTATAGGACAAGAGGAAAGAATATATAGCGAAAAATTAGCATGTGAAAACTGTGGAATAAGTTTTGAAGAACTTGCTCCACGCATATTTAGTTTTAATAGTCCTTATGGTGCATGTGAAAGATGCAGCGGACTAGGTTTTGATTTTAAAATCGACCCGGATTTGGTTATTCCGGATAGAACAAAATCTATATCAGAGGGAGCAATTTATCCTTGGAGTAAATCAGCGACAGGATATTATGATGATGTTATAAATGCTGTAAGTGCTGCTTGTAATATTGATTTAAAAACTCTGTTTCAAGATTTACCGCAAGAACATCAAGAGATTATTTTATATGGTACAACTGAACGTATTCCAATGAGAATCAGAGAGTTTGGAAGCAAACGATATAAGAATACACTCCAAAAATTTGTTGGTGTCATTCCTTTTCTAATGAAACATTACAATGTTGAAAGCGAATATTGGAAAGCAGAAATTGAAAAATATATGGTAACAACTCCTTGTGAGGAATGTGGCGGCGGAAGATTAAAACCGTTTCCTCTTGCTGTAAAAATATGCGGTGTTAATATTCATGAATTTTGTATGATGCCAATAGATGAAGCATTTGAATTTGTTTCAAATCTTTATTTGGAATTGTCAGATTTTCAAATGAAGATAGTTAAACAGGTACTTGATGAGATTAGAGCACGTTTGAAATTTTTGTTAGATGTTGGTTTGAGTTATCTTAATCTTGCTAGAATGGCAGGAACATTATCAGGTGGAGAAGCTCAACGTATTAGACTTGCGACTCAAATTGGCAGTGGTTTATCAGGGGTATTATATGTATTAGATGAACCATCAATCGGGCTTCATCAGAAAGATAATGATAGGCTTATTCAAACGTTATTAAGATTAAAAAAATTAGGAAATACTTTAATCGTTGTTGAGCACGATGAAGATACAATGCGGAATGCTGATTATATTGTAGATATAGGGCCAAAAGCAGGTCTTAACGGCGGAAAAATTGTTGCAAAAGGTTCACTTCAAGATATTATGGAATCTGATGAATCACTTACAGGTAAATATCTTTCCGGTAAAAAATTCATACCGATTCCTGATAAATTGAGAGAAGGTAATGGTGAATTTCTACATATCAAAAATGCTCATAAAAACAATTTAAAAAATATAGATTTAGATATACCACTAGGAAAAATCTCTGTTCTGACCGGTGTTTCCGGTTCAGGAAAATCTACACTTATGAATGATATTGTTTTCCAATATGCAATACACAAGCTTAGAGGGAATAAGCCAAAACCACAAGGAGTAGATGAAATAACAGGTTTTGAAAATATTGATAAAGTTATTGATATAGATCAATCACCAATAGGCAGAACGCCACGTTCAAACCCTGCAACATATACAGATGTGTTTACTCCTATTCGTGAATTGTTTGCCAAAACGAATGAATCAAAAATGCGTGGATATAAGGCAGGCAGGTTTAGTTTCAATGTGAAAGGCGGAAGATGCGAAGCTTGTAAAGGTGACGGTTTATTGAAAATAGAAATGAATTTTCTATCAGATGTATATGTAAAATGTGATGTTTGCGGCGGTAAAAGATATAACAGTGAAACATTAGAGGTTAAGTATAAAGGTAAGACAATATATGATGTTCTTGAAATGAGTGTAAAAGAAGCGTTAGAATTTTTTGACAGTATTCCTCAAATCAAGAACAAATTACAAACATTAAATGATGTTGGACTGGATTATATCAAGCTTGGACAAAGTGCTACAACTCTATCAGGCGGTGAGGCTCAACGTATAAAACTTGCATCAGAATTAAATAAGCGTGCAACAGGAAAAACTCTTTATCTGCTTGACGAACCATCAGTAGGTTTGCACTGGGCTGATTTGGATAAACTTATTAAAATTCTACATAGACTTGCTGATGCAGGAAATACAATTCTTATTATTGAGCATAATATGGATTTAATAAAAATCGCTGATAATATTATTGACTTAGGTCCTGATGGTGGAAATGCCGGCGGACAAATAGTTACACAAGGTACACCAAGAGAAGTCGCTAATATGAAAAATTCATATACAGGTCAATATTTAAAACGAATATTTGAAAAAGAATTGGTTATTTCTTAAAATTTTCAACATCTTTGGAAATATATTCAACAAGTTTTTCCGAAACATCTTCCCATGTTTTTCTATCCTGTTGTTTTATGATAGTAACAGATGGGTACCATTCAGTTTTCTTATCGTTTTCAAACCATCTCCAGTCAGGTGCGTGGCATAATAAAAGATATGTTTTAACGCCAAGAGCACCTGCAAGATGGGCTAATGCTGTATCAACAGTTATTAAAATATCAAGGTTTTTTAATTCTGCTGCAGTATCATCAAATGTCTTAATATCACCTGTCACATCAGTTATTTCAGGATATTTTTCACACATTCCGAATATATCACCCATCTGGAATGAATAATATTTTGCATTAGGCAAATCAAAGAGTTTTCTATAATAATACGGTGCATCGATTGTTCTGTATACAGCATCTCTTAATCCCATACCTTTTGCACGCCAGCATAATCCTATTTTACATTCTTTATTATTGAAATATTTTTCTTTAAAATTTTCTTGTTTGGTTTTATTACATACAAGATATGATTCTTCTGCCGGTATATTATGAAAATTCAAATGTAATAAATAAGGTAAATCCATAATGAGGGCGAATTTATGATATCTTACGGCTTGACCGTTTGGTACAATTTCTATATTCTCATAATTTTTGAAACTTCTTTGGAACAAATCAATTAAATTTTCATTTACTGAATAAATAAGCTTTTTGAACTTTTTAGCTACTTCCGGTAAAAATCGTATAAATTGAATATTATCAC
>JAMPEO010000220.1 GCA_023665105.1 Candidatus Gastranaerophilales bacterium
ATCGCTGCATATTGTTCATTGCCATAATTCGCATCTCTTCGAACAATATCGCTGATTTGTCACCTGAATTGTCGACTCTAATCAACTCTTCAGATATTTCGTTTGCTTTTGCATTGATGTCATAAGTGTTTATTACTGACATTTTGTTCTCTCTCTTGCCTCTTGTTTATTTAGTGTTTGCATATTGCTTACATATATATAAAGTATATACAAAGTTCTCAATTTCACAGTTGGGTATTTTTGTTACATAACTTAATATAAATCCTGAAAAGCCCTGTAATTACGGAAAATTATTTTTTTACATAACGACACATTGGCTTGAATGATAAGCATATTTGGGCTATTCTGTTAGTGTATTAGATTTATATGGATAGAAAATTATGGGTTACAGTAAAGAAAAAACAGTCATCGACTTAAGTGATGCAGTCAATATTTCTGATTTAGTTATCAAGATTAGTCCTATTTTGGAAGCTGATGGCGTTACTAATAAAGAAGTTTACCTAAATTTGGGTAATATCAATTTAAAACAATCACAATTATTAAGTATTAAAGCATTGATAGAAACAATGCAGTCAAAATTGCTTGGTGTTCAAACAACATCAGATATGACAGAAGCATCTGCTATTGGTTTGGGATTGGAAGTTGGTGATTTTTCAAAGCCTGAAAAACCATCTTTTAATGATACATTTAATAAAGTTGCTGAAAATACTGAAGTCGTGACTGGTACAGATGAGTTAAGTTCTTTTGCTCAACTTAAAAAGATAAATTCTATTGGCGATTTTGTAACTGATGCACAAACATTGGCTGAGGTTCAAGCTGATGAAACTCTTGAAAAGGAAACAGAAGAATTTTTGGCAGAAGCAGCAGAAGAAGATGTTGAAGCTTCTGATTTGTTTGCGGCTCCTGAAAAAGATGAAACAAATATTTATGCACAACTTGAACAGGAAATGAATACTCAACCGTCAGATGAAGTTCAATCTGCACTTGATATAGCTTTTGGTGCAAAAACAGATTCTGATGAAGTTAATGAAGAAGAATATGAAGTTTTTGCAAAACCTCAACAAATTTATGATAAATTTGAAGATTATGAAGTAACTGAAACTGTTGAAAAAACAGAAGAAGATAAATATATCTTATTAGATACAGAGGGTATCACACCTGAAGGGATTGAGTTAATTAAATCAAATACATCTGATTTACCGACTTTATACCTTACTCAAACATTGCGTTCAGGTCAGACTGTATCTTACGAAGGTAATATTTTTATAATAGGTGATGCACATCCGGGTAGTGAAGTTAATGCTACAGGTGATGTGACAATCTGGGGGATTTTAGGTGGAATCGTCCATGCAGGTTCTAAAGGCAATACAGATGCAAAAGTGCGTGCACTTAAATTAAACCCAATTCAATTAAGAATAGCAAACCTCTATTCAAGAAGAAATGATACGGTGAATGTACCTTATGTACAAAAAACAAATGAGTTTACACCGGAAGAAGCAAGAATAGAGAACAATCAAATAGTTATATATAAAACATTAAGGAGAGAAGATTAATGACCGGCCGAGTAATAGTAATAACCTCCGGAAAAGGCGGAGTTGGTAAAACAACTACAAGTGCAAATATTGGTACTGCACTTGCTAGATTAGGAAATAAAGTTGTATTGATTGATACAGATATAGGGTTAAGAAACCTTGATTTACTTCTCGGTTTGGAAAATCGTATTGTTTATACAATCGTTGACGTTGTAGAAGAACGTTGTAAATTGAAACAAGCTTTAGTTAGAGATAAAAAGAATCCTAACCTTTCATTGCTTGCAGCAGCTCAAACAAGAGATAAAACATCTGTTTCATCAGAACAATTAAAAGATATTTGTGAAGAGCTTAAGAAAACAAATGATTTTATTCTTGTAGATTGTCCTGCAGGTATTGAACAAGGGTTCCAAAATGCTGTTGCAGGTGCTACAGAAGCTATCGTTGTTACTACACCTGAAATGTCAGCTGTTAGAGATGCTGATAGAATTATAGGTTTGTTAGAAGCAAAAGAAGAAATCGAAAGCTACAAACTATTGTTAAACAGAGTACGCCCAAAACTTATCGAACAAAATGATATGATGAGTGTTGAAGATGTTGTTGAAATATTATCTTGTGAACTTATTGGTGTTATCCCGGAAGATACAGGTATTATTACTTCAACTAATAAAGGTGAACCTATTGTTAATGATGAAGTTGCACTTGCAGGTAAAGCATATAGAAATGTAGCTCATAGAATTATGGGCGAAGATGTACCTTTACTTGATTTGAATGAACCAAAAGGATTTATTGATAAACTTAAGAATTTCTTCATGAAAGGAAAGGTATAATATGAAAGATATTTTTGCTAACTTATATAATAAAGTAGTAAGTTTCTTTCATCAAACAGATAACAACGATACAAATGCAAAAGATGTAGCTTGTAACCGTTTGAAACTTGTTTTGATGCAAGATAGAACCAATCTTACTCCTGCTATAATGGACAGAATGAGAAAAGAACTTATCGAGCTTTTGTCTAAGTATGTTGAGTTGGATAGAGAACTTTTAGATTTAAACTTTGAACATGAAGATAATCAAATGGCTTTAATGCTATCAATTCCTGTTATAAGAGCTAAAAATGAAGAAGAAATCCAAGAAATTTTAGATAAAGAAGATGAAGAAAAGAAAGCTAAAGAACTAGAAGCAGCAGCAGAAGAAGAATCTGAAGAAGATGCTGAAGAATCAGAAGGAACAGAAACTTCTGAAACTGAAGAAGAAAACCCTGAAGAAGTTGAAGTAGAAACTGAAGATGACTCAGAGGCTGAGGATGAAGAAGCGGAAGAGGAGTCTGAAGAATCAGAGGATGAAGAAACTGAAACAAAAAAATCTTCAAAAAAATCTAAAAAGTAGAAAATAATTATTAGATAATGAAAAAAGACTTAAGATTCCTCTTAAGTCTTTTTTGTTGAATAGCAAGTAGGGTGCAATTTTTTACACCAATAATGTTTAATAAACTATCTTAGATTATGCAGGTTAGTCAGATTAATATGTCATTCTGAACTTGTTTCAGAATCTGTATCTGAGCGTATAGAAATAGATGCTGAAACTGTCTTGGATTATGCGGCTGGTCGCAGAAGCGTGGTTCTGCTCCACGTTACGGGCTAAGCTTCGCCGTCGCCCTACCGCAAATCCGCAGTTCAGCATGACACTTAGGTAAAATAAAAAAGTCGTCGATAGCGGATTGCGAGCTG
>JAMPEO010000221.1 GCA_023665105.1 Candidatus Gastranaerophilales bacterium
AGATTGACTGGCAAAGATATGGTTTTGCAGATATAGAGATTGATAAACGAGGTACAGACATAATTTTAAAATAAGGTGATAATAATGAAAAAAATATTTTCAATAACTTTAATAATGCTTTTACTGAACACAAATTTTGCTTATGCTGAAAATTGGGTAACAATAACAGCAGAAAACGGCAAAAGTGCAGATTTGGATTTAGACAGCATACAAATGGCTGTTGATACTGTCGAATATGATATTAGAACTCAGAACAACGATTTTATATATATAAATAAAATGTCAACCGAATTATATAAAGATGGAGTGCCTACAGCGGTAATCGAACGATGCAAATACAAAAATGAATTATCAGAGAATAACAAAATTTCAGATGAGAAGATTGATATAAGGGACTATCGTATATTAAAATCCGGTACTCTTCAGGCGGAGATTTTTGATGTGCTTTCCAAAGAATTGGATAAAAAGAGCTTTACTCAAGGTAAAAGCACATGGAACAAATACTTAAAAAGACAACGAAAAGAAATTTACAAACATTGGAAGCCATACGGAAGCTATTGGAATACATATTCAAACTCTACCTCACCTGTTTATTTTGACTATGTTCTTTTAGTAGTCGATAAAGATGGTATAATCCAAAGTAAAGAGCATGATAGACATTCAATTTCCGAATTATCAGTAATAGAACCCTTGCCCGAAGATTATACAGCAGAAACATTTCAGCTTGACGTAAAGATGAATTACTATAAATATGCAGGTGCTAAATTGAATACGAAAAAGCCAGTTGTAAAACAAATTTCACCAGTACGTTCTGAAATTACAATTTCAAAAAACAAAAGACCTCCTGTTTTAGGGCATATTCAGTTGGGATTTTTATGGTGTTATAAAAAACTTGATAATTTTAAATTACCTGAGCCACCCGACAACGGAGTATTGTGTTTAATCGGATTACCTTTTGCTATAGCAGGATTTGTATGCGGTCTTGCAGGTCAAATAGTTTGTGGAATATTTTGCTTTCTTTCAGGTGTAGATATGAGCGATTTATAAACGAGGATATTTATGGAAGCAATTTTTTTAATTTTATTTATCGCTTTAATAGTTACTTTTTGTGTTTACAATAAACAGAAAGAAGAAGAACGTCGAAAGGCAATAGAGTTACAAAAACAGAAAATTGATTTCGTTAAATCACACAGTCAATGTCTGTATGCTATAAAAAATCTTAATCGAAACTATAATTTTAAAGAATTTGATGCCCATCCACGTTATCAAAGAAATTGTAACAGCAAAACACAACTTGATAACTTTGATATCTACAATCATATGCTTTTAACAATTGAACATAGTCCGAATTATTTTATTGGAATAGTAAAAGCTGTTAAATATAACAAGCAAAAGTATTCTCAATATGAACAACAGTTTAATTTAACTATAAATAAAATTATAAGCGGATGTGATTATTACAAACTTACGGCAAATTCTATTATTGATGCTGATGAGTTTAAATCAATAGAAGAAAATGAATATAAAAAACTTAAAAAAGATGCTATAAGGAATTTTAATATTGAACTTATTGTTTGTTATAGAAGCCCCAGAGGAAGAAACAGTTATAGTAGAACATATAAGTTTAATTGTAGAGATATTGAACAATATTTAAATGATTATAATCAGATGCAACAAAATAAACAATAAGCAGTTTACCAACGACAACTTATGACTCCAAAAATGCGATACAACATTCTTAAACGTGATGGTTTTAAGTGTGTAATTTGCGGTAGAAGTAAAGCTGATGGGGCAAAACTTCATGTTGATCACATAAAACCAGTTTCCAAAGGCGGTAAAACAGAAGAATCCAATTTAAGAACACTTTGTGATATGTGTAACTTGGGTAAAAGCGATGCTTATGACCCTTATGGATTAAATTAAAAAAGAAAAAGTTTTAATAGTCCATAAAAAGTACACTTTTCGTGGACTATTTCCAAAGTGGTGAAATCTTTAATTTTTCGTTCTTGTTTTAATTGAAAAAGGTACATGAAATGCACTTAACTTTTTATAGACTCTGCATATTTGTAAAATGTACTTTTTGCAATATTGCACATAGACATAACGTCTTTAACCTTAATCAATTTTTGTTGGTAAAGTTCGTAGCACCTAATAAAATCCTTTGGTAATTCTGCGGTAGGTCTACCAAACTTTACCCCTCTTGATTTAGCTGATGCGATTCCTTCTGCCTGCCTTGTCTTTATGTTAGTACGCTCACGCTCTGCGACATAGCCGAGCAACTTTAAAACAATATCCGTTATCAATCGACCTGTTAATCCGTTTTGGTTATTCCTTGTATTAAGAATAGGCATTTCAAGAACTTGAATATCAACCCCCATATTAACAAGGCTTTCCCATTCCGAGCATATTTGCTTGTAATTTCTGCCGAAACGGTCAATGCTTTTCACTATTACAAGGTCACCACTTCTTAATTGTGCTTTCATTGCCTGATACTTTTCACGACTTACAAAATTTTTCCCTGAAGCTTTTTCTACTATGATTTCATCAACATGTAAGCCTTGAAGGCTGTCTATTTGTCTATCTTCCTTTTGCTCACGAGTTGAAACTCTTATATATGCAAATGTTTTACCCATTTTATACCTCTTTGATAGGACGTTTTATTCTCAGCATAACTTTGTTTTTGCAACAATGTGTAGGGTTTTAACCCCTACACAATTTCAAATTTCATGTAACTGCTAACTTTCAAAAGTGCTTTGTATAACTCTGCATATTTAGTTTTTAAAGTTTTAGTATCAACATTGTTACGTGTTATTTCCTGCATTTTAAAAGTGTATGAACCAGCTTGAAGTTCCATTACATTAACTTTGTTCATAAATTCTTTTACTAATGCGATTCGTTCGTCTTTGAGTTCTTTCAATTCTGCAATTTTGCTTTCTAAAGATTTAATAACCCTTGCTTCATCTTCTAAGTTTAAATTTGTTGTAATAACTTGCGTTGCCATAATTTTATTTCCTTTCGTTTGTTATACCTTACGTTATCATGATGTATCGGCATTTTATTTTTGTCAATGCTTCTTTTCAATTCTCGACACAAAACTTTACGATAACGTGATATAAATAAAAAATAGTGTTATACTTATAAGGTGAGGTTAATATGACAAATCCTGAAACACCAAAATACATAGCAACAGAAGAACGAAAAGAACAAGCCAGAAGGCTTGTAAAAGACTTTTTACAAAAA
>JAMPEO010000222.1 GCA_023665105.1 Candidatus Gastranaerophilales bacterium
ATATTTTTTGCATAAAACCTGTATATGCAAAATTTATGCACTGCATTATTTTTTGAATTTAGAGAAAACTCCGGCAAATATTGAAAAAATGATTGCTACTAGAAAATAACCTGCAAAAGTCTCAATAGTTGATTCTATAAATGTAATCAAACCGCCTTCTTTTGCAGCACCGATTCCCATAACTATATAACTCAAAACACCTAAAACAATTAAACTTACTATAATTTGCTTTTTGTGATTATTAATAAATTTGTCAAAAGATTTAGAAATTTTTTCTTGCCACTCTGGGTGAGAACCTAACATAAAAATAAAAACCAGTGGAGTAATAAGCAATAGAGGAAAAAGAATAATACCTGCAATAAAAAATAAATCAGCCATTTGTCTATTTATTCTCCTATAAAATAAACCTTTTTAAATATAGAAAGGAATTTGAATATTATGACTGAAAAAGAACTTACACAAATTCTGCACGCTTTGATTGCAGCGTTCGGCAGAAAATATGCAACAAAATTATTTAGAAAACTTGTAAAACACATTACTTTATAAGCCCTTCTTCCCTTAAAATTTTTCTGACTTCAAGAGCAAGTTCACCTTGTACTTGCTCAAACTTTGGTGCATTGAGCATTTCGCCCATATCAGCAATAAACCAGTTTAAATTTATACCATGTTCGGCACAAAGTAAAACCAACATAGAATATGGGGGATTATTTTCATCACGTTCATAAGAAGCGTAGGTTCGGCTTGCAATGCCTAATTTTTCCGCCATTTCGTCTTGCGTAAAAGATAGATGTTTTCTAATTTTTTTTAGTTTTTTACCGTACATATCTACACCATTTGTATTAAGTTTTGTAAAACATACATAATTTATGTTGACTACCTACATGATTTATGTATAATTAAAGATGTTAGTTTAATTAATTAACTAACTAACATTAACACAAAAACACGAAAACGACAAAAATTGCCGTTTACTTCGTGTGGCTTACTATACCCAAAATTTAATAGAAAGGCGGAGAAATGAAAGACAGACCAGTTACAACTTCAGTAAGCGTTATGGGTTCAGACCTTGACTACATTGAAAAACATGCAGAACAAAAAGGTTATAGGTCAAGAAATCAGCTTATAGCAAAAATTCTTTCTGATTTTGTAAAAAACGAAAAAGTAAAAAATCAGAATTAAAAATAATCAGGAGTTCAAAAAATGGCGAGAATATTAAGATTCCCAAACAAGGAGAGCGAAAGCAATATTTCAGTAATGCCGAATGTATTCGCAAAGTTACTTGAAATGTATCAGCAAAAACAAAATGAAATAAGACAAAGAAAAATCAATTTTCTTTGTGAACAGGCTTTTCAATATTTTTATGACATTCAGCCTGTACCTGAAATTAGACCTTCAGGAGTTGATTTACCTTATTTTATTTTGGAATCAAACGCAGAAAAAAGAAGATGTGAAATAGCATACAACAATGCTTGTAAGGCAATGCTTGATGTAATTACAAATAATAAAGTTGATGAATGCTATTCAAAAAGAATTAAAGAGCTTAAAAAGAGGGTAAAAGGTGAAAGAAGATAGAATATTAAGACCTTACTTTTCACACGATTATACACCGCTTGAAGATAAAAACCTTCTGAAGCTTGATATTGCTATGGGAAATGAAGGGTATGGTCTATATTGGAAAATTGTCGAATATATGCACCAAAACGATTTTCTCGTTAGTGAAGAAAACTTGCTTGCTTATAAATTCAGAACAGAAGTCGAAAAAATTCACAAGATTATGAATGATTTTGAATTATTCAGAATCGAAGACGGTTGTTATATATCAGACAGAATCTTGCGTAATCTGAATTATGTCGAGCAAAAAAATGAAGATAAGAAAAAGGCGGCAAATGTACGTTGGCTGTTATCTTCATTTAACAAGGCTTACACCGAGTTTTTCGGGCAAGAGCCGATTTTAACAAGCGAAGAAATTGAAGCTTTAAAAAAATATGATGAAAAAATTCCTGATTTGCGGTCAAAACTCCGTGACATCATCTACACAATGAAAGGTTTGAAATTCAATACAGACGTTAATTTTAAACCTTGTGCTAATTGGCTTTTAAAAGACAACAATCTTGCACGCATTGTAAACGGTGAATTTGGAGCTTTAAAGCACAAAAAAACCGAAAAAGAATTGAAAGACGAACAACGTCAACTTCAGATTCAGAAAGCAGCACGCAATCAGCCTTCAGAACTTGAATTGAAAATTGAAGCGTGTTCAGGAAAGGCAGAAGCTCTTGCAATAATTGCAGATTATTACAAAGATTCTCGACTTGTTGAATCAAGAGGAAAGTTGATGTTATTGCCTACGCTTAAAATTTTGGTACAAAAATTTGACCTTACAGACAAAGAGGTAAAAGAAGTATGTCAGCACTAAAAAAGATAATGAATAATGAAATCAAAAAATATCAAGGTAGAATTTATTACCTTAATATTCGTGAAAATGGTTTAAGGCCAACTATTGAACCGGCAGAATGGATTGTTGATACATCTTGTTATGACCATTTTTCTTTTGAACTTCATCATGTTATCAAGTTCACTCATTATGAACAAAACAAAAACTGGTATCAAGAACAAGGTTTGAATATGTGCTTAATTTTGATTCCAAAAGTTATGCACCAACACCTTGAAAACCCAGTTTATGAATTGCCTGCTGATATATTTTTCAAAAAATACGGAATACAAAAATACGAGCTTTTATTTAACAAAAAAGATTATATGCGTGGCAACTTCCCTGCAATTTTAAAAAGAAGCGGCACACAAGTATCTTTTGATGATGTTGATTTATCTTGTTTTGACGAGGTGTGTTGTGGGTAGAAAAAAGTTTATTAAAAAGATTTCAAAATACGAATCAGAAAAAGTGCATATAACTTCAACTGTTATAAAAATTGAAGAACAAAATGTGCTTGTAAATGATAAATACAAAACCGTTTTTTATTGCGAATCACAAACAAACCCCGAAGGCAGAATGTGTATTGCATGGGGTAAAACAAGAATCATTGTAGGTAGCAAGGTCGAGTTAGACGGTCGGTTCAAAGATGATGTTTTTCTTGTGTGGAAAATGACTATTACAAACCAAAAAGCATTAGAGTTTGAACCAAACCCATATATAGAACAAATTAAATCAAAATTAAAGGAATTGAAACGAAAATGAATGAAATTTTAGCGAAACT
>JAMPEO010000223.1 GCA_023665105.1 Candidatus Gastranaerophilales bacterium
CCTAATTTTGCACCTGCAAGAAACCACGCAACAACTTCTGACTGGATGAACATCGGTTTTCGTCCAAGTTTTCGATAAAGATTATTTGGAAGTTGACCGTATGATATCCATGAGTAAATTGTGGATGTCTTAACTTTTAGAAAGTCCGCAGTTTCTGTGCAGTCCATTAGTATTAAATTGTTTGTATTCTGTCTTTCCATATCTGTATATTCGTACAAACAAAAAACCAACTTTTTGAACTCAAACTAAACACTCCAAAAAAATGTAATTTTTGAAAAAACTACATTTTAAAACAACTTGCTCAAAAATATTGATATTAAACACTTTTAGACTATATCGGATTTTTAAAGATTTTAAACGATTATAAAAAGCGTGAGTTAGAAAATTTTTTTTTATTGATTTATCAATACTTTAGGTGATATTTTTACAAAAATTTTAAGACCAGTTTTTTATCTATCAAATGAATCAATAATCATCTGTTTTATTACTTCGATTTTTTTAGCAAGTTTATCGTAATATATCTTGAAATCTCCGCCATTTTCTTTTTGTTCAATCTTAACTTCTGCAACTAATTTATCAATAATTTGATTTAACTTTGATTGTCTTTTTGCTCTCAAACTTTTAATATCTTTATCTGCAATACTAAAAATAACGTTTTCAAAATCTAAAGATTTAATCGATACTATATAGTCATTAACTTCATCTTCATCAATCATTCTTTTCAGCTTGTTTAATTCTGATAATAAATCTATGCATTTTGTACATAAAGAATTGCGGATATTTTTACCATTTGGATTACAACATTTGCAATATTTTTCCCTTTTTATTGGTGTAATGGCTTTAACAATCTGTTTGTGGATTGATTTTATTTCTTGAAACTCGATATTGTTGAGCAATCCCGCAAAATAATTTTCAAAATCTACTGTTGCAAAATCAACCTCGCCACTTTGATTTCTAACAAGTTTTTGTTTTAACGCAGTATAAACAACATTATTATTACTTGTTATATATGTTACTCCGTCTTTATCCACGAGATTGTATTTTGTTATTCTGTAACAATCTTCAAGCCTATGGTTTACTCTTTCAGATACAATTTCAAGTTTTACAAGTTCATTATCGTAAAAGTAATAATAAAACTTGTTTTCAGTATAACTATTTATAAGCAGATTTAATATTTTAGTTCTATCTTTATCAGTTATTGCACCAAGTTTAATATCTTTGTTTGATTTTTCTATCAGTTGTTTTATAACTTTCTTTTCGTTACTAAATACCATTAAATAACTGTAATAACACTCACACAAAGCATATAGATGTAAATACAAATGCGTGTAGTTTGAAACATCTGTTTTAAAATTTGGATATTCTACAATTGGTAAACCTCGTATGAGTTTGCCATTCTCATATACAAGTGGCGGTAATGACGGAATTTTAGGCTCAATAAAGCCATAAACATATTCAAAAAGATAGTTTAATAACCATGTTTTATAATAATATGTATCGCAATTTTCTTTTTCTGTATCTTCTATCAGTTTGGCTGAACAGTTGCGTAAAAATGTTTCTATATCACTATCATCAGCATATCTGATTAACTCTATTAAAAAATCTGCAATTCGTTTGTGATTAATCATACAGTTATTTTAGTACAAATATGTACAAATGTAACAATTACAACATTTTTACAGCTTTTTACTAACTTAAATCAGTCTTGATTTATTTAGTACAAATTGTACCAATCTTGCACCTTTAAACCCTCTCCCCCGTTGCCTTTTAATGCTTTTGATTTGATAATAAAAATATAGAAAGAACGAAACCGAAAGGACAGCAACATCAATGGGTGTTTACGAAAAAAATAATCATTGGTATTTTGAAATCATGATACGCAAAAAGCGTTATTGTCGAGCAATTCCCGAAGCGACATGTAAAAAAGATGCTGAAAAATATTTAACAGTTTTTAAAGCTGACCTTTTGCGTGGAAAACTTGATTTAGCGGAAAACGTCGGGCAAAAGCCATTTGTTGAGATTGCTGATATGTACATAAAATACGCTGAAACAAATCTTTGTGCAACTGATACAGCGGTGAGGATTGCAAAACGCTTTAAAGAACTTTGGAAAGGTAAAACTATTGCCGACATCACTCCAAAAGTTATTGAAAGCTACAAAGAAAGCAGGCAAAAAACAACTTTTGCAAGAAAGACCGTTGACGGCAAAGAAGTTTATAAAAATATTTCTTCTGCAACGATTAACCGTGAACTTGCCGCATTGAGTAAAATGTTCTCTTTAGCAATCGCAAATGGTTACGCTAGAGAAAATCCTTTGCGAGAAATCAACAAACTACGTGTAGTTAATAAACTGGAACGACATTTATCGATTGAGGAAGAAAAGCGAATGTATCAAGTTTGCGACGATGATTTTTCTTTCTCAAAACTGCCTTTAGAAGAACAGGAACGATTACAACGTATCCACAATGGTGAACACGCATATTTAAAACCAATTCTTATAATGGCTCTAAATACAGCAATGAGAAAAGGTGAAATCTTAAATATGACTTGGGATTGCGTTGACTTTGAGAAAAATGAAATTTCAGCATTAAACACTAAAAACGGCAAGAAAAATACAATTCCCATGAGTAGCAAACTTCGTGAAACACTTTTAGAATTGTACAAAACAAAAGGTAACAACATTTATGTGTTTACCAATCCATATACAGGAACAAAATACAACGACATCAAAAAGTGTTTTAAAACGGTTTGCAAACTTGCAAATGTTAAAAATTTGCGATTTCACGATTTAAGACATACAGGAGCTACAAGAATGGTTGCGGCAGGTGTACCGTTGCCAGTAGTAAAACAAATTCTTAACCATGCAAGCATTCAAACCACAATGAGATACGCTCATACAATGCGTGAACAGGAAGTTTTAGCAGTTGAGGCATTGGCAAATTTTAATTAAGGGTAGTTTATATATAAAATTTTTTGAGCAGTCTGTAAGAAGATTGCTCAAATTTTATGCTTTTGTTTGGCTTAGCTTGCACAGTTTGACTGCTTTGGGCAGGTTGGACAAAACAGCCCAGTCCATAAATATTACATAAAATGATTTTTTACATAAATTTTTGCAATAAAAAAGACAAGCAAAACACTTGTCTTTTTTATATGGGCCGCAGTGGACTCGAACCACCGACCTCACCCTTATCAGGGG
>JAMPEO010000224.1 GCA_023665105.1 Candidatus Gastranaerophilales bacterium
TATCATAAAATGATAATCAATCATTTTATGTATCGCAAACGGAGTCCTTCCTTTTAAGGGATAGGTCGCAAAAATTTACCCCTTCGAATCGTGCCAATCACAAATTTTTATTGTTTAAAATCGTGCTCACCTGCAGCAGGTAGAGCCCCTCCATTTGCTCTTTTGTTGTTTGTAATGTTTAGTAAAATTTATCATAAAATGATAATCAATCATTTTATGTATTGCAAATGGAGTCTTTCCTTTTAAGGGATAGGTCACAAAAATTTACCTCTTCGAATCGCGTCAAGTGCAAATTTTTTTGCCTTTATATTCCCAAATGCTCACAAAATTTATAAAATATATCAAATCTATCCATCTTTAGCAATTTTTATTTTTAGCTGTTTTATAAAAGAAAAAGGATGGATTTATGTATATAGTGTCACCTAGTTTTTGCAATAATCAATATAGCAGTAATTATCATTTAAACAATAATTTAAAATATAAGGCAAGTTTTGATAATTCTATGTCTTCAAATGCGAACTTATCAAAGGCTGGTGTAGAAAATTATAAAGCAAACTATATGGTGAATTTTAAAGGTAGAATAAATCATGAAAAAACAAATTCTAGCGGGATTGGAACATTAAACTTTCAAACGGCATTTTTTCGTGAGCCAAACACAGATGTGATTGTTCAAGATTATATTTTAGAAAATTTTAGTAATGATGAAGAAATCAATATTGTTTCAGGTGCTTGTTCATCAGGTGAAGAAGCCAAAAGTTATGCAATGTTGCTTGATACTTTAAATGATAAATTAAATATTAGTGGTTTTGATATATCTCCGGAAATTCTTAAAGAAGCTGAAAGTAATAGTTGTCAATTAACAAAGAGTGATGATGACAATTCATTGTTTAATAGTTTAAGTTTGGGTTCTGAGAATATATTATTAACTGATGATGTTGATAATTTAACCGAGTACGAAAGAAAATGCAGGGATAAGTTTGAACAATACTATCAACCAAAAGGTGTGCCGCATAAAGTTCCTGTATTTCCAAATGCAAAACAAGAACTTGAAGATTTAGAAGCATTATTAGCTGATAGAGAAGAATTTGAATTTCAAAAGAAACAATATGATGAACAGATGCAGGCAGTTAAAAGTTCACTACCTGAAATCTTAAAATGCATGCCAAGCATAAGTTTTGAAGAAACAATAAAAATGCAAAAACGTGCATTAGAACAACAAGTAGAAACTTATAATACTGTTGCTGAGTTTGAAACAGAAGAACACGCTTTTGATAATTGTTCTTTTGTTGCGGGTGATGTTACAAATATAGAGAATATGTATAATCCGAATAGTATAAATGTACTTTTATATAGAAATGCTTTGTATCATACATTATGTAATGGTGATAATATGTTTCGTTATATGAAAGATGATTCACCTGAAACAATGGATTCTATTGCAAAACAAATGAATAAGGTTTTGAAACCTAACGGGCTTGTTGTATTTGGTGAAAATGAAAGAATGCAAGGCATTGATACGAGTGTTATAAATGAAGCTATGGAAAATAACGGCTTTAAACTTCTTCCTCAACGTGATGAAGGTTGTAACAACAATATATGGGTTAAGTGCGAAGATGTATAATCGGTACTTGATATAAAATTAGAAGATGATATTATAAAAGCATTAGAAAGATTATATGTACCACATGTAAGACGGGAGCATTTTAATGAAAGTATTATTATTTAACGGTTCACCACACAAAACGGCTGTACTTATACAGCATTAGATGAAATTGCGAAAACCTTAAAAGAAGAGGGTATTGAGTCGGAAATTTATCATATTGGTACAAAACCAGTTGCACCATGCAGGGCTTGTCAAGCTTGTGCAAAACTTGGTAAATGTGTTATAGATGATGGTGTAAATGAGTTTTTGGAATACGCGAAAGATTTTGATGCTTTTATATTTGGTTCTCCTGTTTATTACGCAGCTGCTGCAGGAGGAGCTGTATCATTTTTGAATAGAGCATTCTTTAGTGCTTTTAGATCAGGAAGAGGCGAAATCTTTCTACATAAACCTGGAGCTTCTGTTGCCAGTGCAAGACGTTCAGGAACAACTGCAACATTAGACCAGTTAAACAAATATTTTACAATTACTCAAATGCCGATAATTTCCGGCAGATACTGGAACATGGTGCATGGTCATACTCCGGATGATGTTCGCCAAGACCTCGAAGGTTTGCAGAATATGCGAATTCTTGCTCGCAATATGGCTTATTATTTGAAATGTATTGAAGCAGGTAAAAAAGCGGGTGTTGAACTTCCAAAACAAGAAGAAGTGATATTTACTGATTTTATAAGATAAAAGTACTATTTATTGACAATATATGCTGTTTTTGTTAGGCTGTAACAATAAATCAATAACGAAAATAGAGGTGTGTATGTCATTTATCAATAAGATTGTAACTGGTGCGTTACTTACTGGTTCCGCATTAGGTTTTAGCGGATGCAATGCGAATAGCGACCATACAGCTAATGAACGTAAAGAAGTCGTAAAAGAACTTTTAGCTGATAGGCCTGCAAAGGAATATAATGAAGCAGTAGAAGGATGGAGAATGGGAACAATTTCATCTCCTGCCGATGCTCAATCCGCAATTGATTCTATCGCATATAGACAAATTTTTGTAGGAACAACTGCCGCACAAGATTCTACAAAGGTGAAAGAATTTAATTCTATCGCTTCTAAAATGCGTATAGGTACTTATAAAACAAATGATGATTATGATAAAGCTTTTAATGAACTTGATAAAAAAATGATAGATATGAATATTTCAACTCAAGAACATTTTGCAAATGAAAAAGAATATAAATCTTATACAAGAATAGTAAATGGTCGATATAATACGTATCAAGCGCCTCGTAATTCTGCAATTCTTGCAGCAAGGCAATTCAAAGCTGATAGTATTGCGTACTCTCGCTTTTTCGAAAAAAATAACCTATTAGATTCTACTATGGTTAAACAAATCAAAAAAGTTTCTGAAAAAATTAAAATAAAACCTTAGCAATGATGTGTTGTTAATCCGGTATTTACTGGTTTTTATAGAAAGTTTAGGCACCGAAAGTAACACAATTGATATTGTGTTACATAAAAGTTAACGGCAGCTCTTTTGAAAAACATTAGCAAATTTTGGAATATGTTTTACATTTATTTACAAATG
>JAMPEO010000225.1 GCA_023665105.1 Candidatus Gastranaerophilales bacterium
TATTCGTAAATCATGATGTTATGAGTAAGAATAGTGAAATAAGTGTTCTAAGTAGTGGTGGTTTAAAGCTCAATACCGATTTGTTCAAAGATGGTATTTCTAAAACCGGCATTTCTGATGAAAACGTAGAAAAATTATTTGATTTTTATAATACCAACAATGATGATATGCTTGATGAAACAGAGTTAAACTCGATGTTCAAAGATATCCAAAAGGCTGCTGCTGCAACAAAAGGGAAAGACACTTTTGATGTGGATGAAATTTATCAGTATCTCAAGGATAATAAAATGGAATCGGATTTTAAGGTTAGTGATGTAATCAATTTCCTTAATACATTATCTGTACAAAGTTATACTGAAAAGTTGCATAAAGATATAAGTAAATTTACTACTTCTTCAAGTACTTTGAAAGATATAGAAAATATTCCTACTGATAAAATGGCAGAGGTTTTGGCACGTTATAAAAAGAACTATTCAATGTCTATGTTTCAACACATTGCATATAAAGATGGTGCTTGGGGTTCGACCAGAGAAAAGTATATGAATGCTATACGAGATAAATTGATAGCCCAAGCAAATGCGTGTGGTGTTGATGTTGGTGATTTTCAAGCTAAGTTTGATGCAGAAATTAAATCTATGGATATGACGTGGCTTAGTCAAAATAATACTGAAAAACTTGATAAAATTGTTAATAGTTTAACAGATAAGATTATAAGAAAACAAAAAATTAAAACAGATAATAAAAATGGTATATTGGATATCATGACTGATAATCCTAAGTTATATAGAACCAATGCTGATAAAGAGAAATTGGCAGAACATATTATGGAGTGGTCTGAGAAAAACAATCCTACAAAGATGATTTCTGAAATTGCCAAGAGCTCTAAAAATCCAAAGATAAAGCAAGCCGCACAAAAACTTTTAAATTCAAAAATATTGGATTATTTCCCGATTTTTGCAGCATCAATTATTGCTCAAGAATCACAGTTTAGAGAATTTGATGAGGATGTATTTACTAAAAACGGTCAAGGGCTTATGCAAGTTACGCAAAAAATGCTCGATGATATATATGCTAATCCAGGAGCATACGATGATAATTTTATTAAACATGTGAAAGGTAATTATAAAGACAGTCAAGCATTGAGAACTGCAATAATGGATAAAACAGATAGTTCTATGAATATTTATGTTGGGACTGCAGGACTTAAGGCAAAAGTTAATTCTACATTAAAAAAGATAAAGAACGGAACTATTGAAAAAGGCGTAAATACAAATTATCCTGAAGTAATTTTACAATATGTAGCGATGTCATATAATGGAAATAGTGATGGAAAAAAAGATCCTAAATTTGACAATAAATTATCCCAAGTTAAATATGTATATGGTCGAGATGTTATTGAACGATTTGAAAGATATCTTCCGGCAGACGTTAGTGCTAAACATTATTTCGAGTATAATCCAAGTTCAAAACAAATAGCAACTCGTTAATGGCATTATACGTACTTTTTAATTTTGATTAAAGATTTGCTGTTGCATCCTAATACAAAAATATTTACAGGATTATTTTAGTTCGGCTGAGTTGATGAAAATCTGCAAGTTTCGCATAACAAAGCTATGCTGTCACCCTGAATTTATTTCAGGGTCTGTATTTAAACTACGCAAAATAGATGCTGAAACGAGTTCAGCATGACATATTATATTGGATTAGTAAATTAGCTGTGCTCATCTATTCTTACCTTGCTGTTAGTTGCGAATTTACATATTGTTAAATCAACTTGACAATATGCTAAAAAATTTATATACTGTAAGTGTACTTGATTCGGAAACAAATTTTTAAGTAAATGCGTAGGAAGAATCTATCCAAAGTACGGGGATAACTGTGTCTTAAGATTATGTTTTGTAAATATAATCTTAGTCAGGTATGTTTATAATGGAGTAAAATGTCCATAAGAAAAATAAATCTAATATAAAGAAAAGGAAAGACAGAAAAAATCCTCCGATAAATATTTTTGTACTGTAGAAATTTTCCGGAATATCAACAGCAAATGAATCTTTTTTGCCTTTAGATATATCTATAATTAAACCTAGTAATGTAGATAAAAATATAGGAATATAGATGTGAAAAAATATAAATGTTGTATATAACAATATGTGCGATATAAGAAATTCTCCAGAGGCGTCAAAAAATGTTATAATTTCAGAGATTAAAATTATTGTTGAAATGTACCCAAGTATTACTAAGGTGTGTGCGAAAATAGATTTTTGTAGTGTTTTAAATATATTATTCATAACTATCCTTTTATAAAGAATATTCTTAACCAATTTATATCTAGTATAAATATATAGATGGTCATAAATAAAAAAGACATAAGCCCAATATTTATAATTGCTGTATATAACGAATGCGTCTTTTTATTTTGAGTTTTTAATTTTATATATTCGTATTTATAGATTATCAAATAAATAACCAAGCTACTAATAATAAACCATAAATATGTATTTATTCTTAGTACGTGTAAATTCATAAAGTCAGTATTTTTAATTAGTGTTATGGCTTTTTCTGTGTTGGATATTAGTAATTGTTCAAAAAGCTTGAATGATTCATCAAAATAACTTGGATAATGTCTAAGCAAGAAGAACAAACCGACTCCAAGATAGCCGTATATAGACAAAATCTTCGCAGAGATAGAGTCTTGGAATTTAATAATAAAATTTTTCATATTTACATAATATCACTTTTTGATGTTTTGTAAATGTTTTAGTTATAAATTAAGGGCGAAAAGCCGGAAAGGAGTTATATGAAATTTAGTTATTCAGAGCATGTCTTTGGTATGGTCGCATTGTATTCCAAATTACTTGGATTTGGAGAAAAAGGAGGTAGTAGTCATAATAATGAAGCAGATGCCTTTAAACATACATATATGTCTGCAGAGATGACATGTATTGCAGGATATGATATTTCTAAAAATAGGGCTGATTACCATGAAACAAAAGGAAATAAAAAAGGTCAACCAAAGGGAGAATATTATATGGACCTTTGGAATAATGAAATTGGACGTCAAATTGGTTTACAAGTAAGAAAGGAATTTGGCTTTTTGTCACAAAATCTATCGCATGAACAAAGAATTCGTTATTATGATAGAATTGCAGAACTTACTTATCTTGCATTAAAAAGAGGGTATTT
>JAMPEO010000226.1 GCA_023665105.1 Candidatus Gastranaerophilales bacterium
CTTGCTCACAAGCTTACTCGTTGGTAAATAGATATCAAGAGCGTTTCTCAAATGGAACAAGCAGAAGCTGAAAATATCAGAAACTACAACGAAGAAATTGTAGAAGAAGATATGGATGAAATCGAAGAACACGATGAAATACGTGAAGAAATCGAAGAAGAAATGAATCAACAAGCTGTTGACGAAGATGATTTAGTTGCTGAATCCGTAGAAGAAACTAGCGAAGAAGAAGAATAAATTTCAGAAAAATTCTTATACACAAAAAAGAACCGGTATTTCTATCGGTTCTTTTTTGTAAAAAAAATCGGCTAACTTACGAAAGCCGCTTTATATAATTTCTCCCATAATATTTCATTTTAAAAATTATACTATATTTACCCTTCCTGCTTGATTTATATCAACAGGTCCATTATGGTGTTTGATATAATCACATACAAGCGTATCTTTATCAAATTCAAAAACTTTTTCTTCTCTTCCAACATAATTTAAAGAAGAAACCTTATCACCGCCACGCATTACAAATGAATCAGCAGAAATTCTATAAGTTTTTGTATCGCTTGGATTTTCAATGTTGATTGGTGTTTCTTTACCATTATCATCAACCTTTGTCAAAGATAATAATTCCCCATCAGATTTTCTTACGGTATATTTTAATCCTGAAACAGCAAATAATCCTGGTCTTGTATTAACCATTGTTTTACAAGTAAATTTAAAAGCATCAACCAAATCTTTTTCTGTAACATTAGCAATTACCATTTGATTGTGGAACGGTGAAATCATTTTTGCATCCAATCTTGTAAATGCACCTTTTTCAAAAGATGAACGAAGATTGGCAGAATTTAAGAATGCAATTTCAACACCTAACTCACTTCTAATAGCGTCAGCAACAAAATTTGCCTGAGGATTTTCTTCCATCAATCTATTCTTAGGTTGCGGAAGAACAGAGCGAATATACCCTACTTTTTCATTTTCTTCTATGTCGCTTTCCAATATTTTTGAATAAATTAAATTTCTTCCGTAATTAGTTGTTGGAATAACTTTATTATCAGCATTAGTTATAACACCATTCTTATCAAATTCAACTTCCAAATTACCAAAATATTCACCATCTTTACCGCCATTTGTGATAACTACAGGTTCTCCTGTTTTAGACTTCAATAAGTTTTCACCTTCTGTCAAACCTTCAACCAAGTTATGAGAATGACCACCAATAATCACGTCAACACCGGATGTTTTAGTAGCCATTTCCTTATCAAGTTTATATCCCATGTGAGATAATAATATAACTTTATTTATACCTTGATTTTGCAACTGTTGAACTTCTTTTTGAACATCTTGAATTGAATCTTCCAATGAATCAACCTTACAATCATCATAATAATCTGCGTGAGTATACCTTTCATCCATATCCACAGGGGATACACCTATAATACCATACTTTTGCCCATTTACTTCTTTAACAAAAGAATTTATAAAACGGTCATTGATAGGTGCCTTGTTAGTTTCCTTGTAGAGTCTTTCAGCTTCTTTTGGATCATCTATCACCTGACGATAATTACAATCTACTAGGGTTGTATTCAAATCTTTTGTTATTTCCATAAACTTTTTCTGACTCATATCAAGTTCATGGTTTCCAACAGGAGATGCCTCAATGTTGGCAAGGTTCATATATTTTGCAACACCTTTGTTTAACCCTTCATTCCTTTCATCTCCAAGAAAGTTATCACCACCGGATAAACGTAAATCACAGTCTTGCAATGGAATAATAGTTCGTTCCATTTTTGTCAGTTGACCATGAAAATCATTGATATAACCAATTTTTATTTTTGTAGCTTCATTATTAGACTGTTGAGGGTTATAAATACTAGCTGTTTTTTCTGTCCATAAAGATTGCTGAGGAGAATCAGAAGAAACTGTATTGTTTGGATTTGTATTAACAGTTGAATACTGCTTATTAGACGTCACAGGTCTTGAAGCGGAACGCATACCTGAAAAAATATTACTGGAAGAAAAGTTTATCATACTACACCTATACTGTTACTGAATTAATACCCCTGCAAAAATAATTTTGCTATTTAATTGTCAATTTTTAAGAAAAATTTACATTGAAAGATACTTCAAAGACTCTCGTAAAAGTTCCTCTGAATCATCTTTATTAGAGCATTTATTCATAACTACGCTATATGCAGTTTGAATTTCTTCATCAGTATATCCTAATGATAAAAGAACAGAAGTAGTTTCTTGACATGCCTGAGACAGTTCAATATTAGAGAATTTATCAGGAACAACAGCAATATTAGCTTTTATTAGCTTATCACGCAATTCTAATATAATTTTTTGTGCTAATTTTGTACCAACACCTTTTGCCAGTGTAAGCTCCTTGTATTCTTCATTTATCACTATAGATATAAGATTATATGTATCAAATTTACTTAAAAGAGCAAGAGCCATTTTTGTACCAACACCTGAAACAGATGTAAGATATTGAAAAATATCTCTTGTTTCTTTTTTCAAAAACCCGCACAAAGACATTGAATCTTCTTTATGAATAAGTTTAGTAAAAATCTTTATTTCAGAATTGAGTTCACAAACAGAAGAAAAATCTAATTCAGATACCTCCAGTTTATAACCGATTCCATTTACATCAACAACAAGAAAAGAACCGTTATTTGTACTGTATTTATCTGTTAGAAATCCTCTTAGATACTCAAACACTGATAACTCCTTTGTATAAGTTCCCTCGTTTTTTCCCTGATTTCCAAATCTACATCAAAGATTTCGTCAATAGATGGATTTTTTATAGGAGAATGAGATGAATATATTTTTTCAGTTATCTCATATATATCAAACAATTTAATTTGCCCTTTTAAGAATGCAAACACAGCTTCTTCATCAGCACCATTAAGAGCAACTGTCGCTGTGCCGCCAGTTCTACCGGCATCATAAGCCAATGTCAAAAATGGAAATTTTTCAAAATTAGGAGCTTCAAAATCTAGCCTTGCTATTTCTGAAAAGCTAAAGCTTTTTGATTTTATCCCTTCAAACCTATCCGGATAGCATATTGCATATTGTATAGGAATATGCATACTAGGAAGCCCTATCTGAGCTATTACACTACCATCAACATATTCAATAGCAGAATGT
>JAMPEO010000227.1 GCA_023665105.1 Candidatus Gastranaerophilales bacterium
TTATTCCATTATACCACTTTTTTCTCTCTTTGAAAAGATACTGAACAGGTTCTAATGGTAATCCCATTAATTATTTTGAATTTGATGTGAATAACAGACAACCAAAAGCACCAAGAGATAAAGAACGATTTATACGTGATTCTTTAGGTAATATTTTTTATACTGATGACCATTATTTAACTATAAGAATCTTGAAAAAAAAGGTTGTCAAGTAGACAAAATTAATTGTATAGAAGTATTAGGTTATTACATAATGCTTCTATACAATTTGTATCATTAAGAATAGTACTAAACAAAAAGGTGGAATGATATGAAAAATAAAATAGAATACATCAATTTAGAACGATTAAATGTTTTAAAACAAAAGTTTATTACATCTTCATATTATGTTGAACTGGATGGTGAAAGTATTCAAACAGAAGAAGATTGGCTTTATAGTATGGCTGAATCATTTCAATTTCCTGTATCTGAGAAAAAATATAATATTAATTGGTTTAAAGGCGCATATGAATATCCTAGAAAATATTATATGAATTGGGCACGTTATGAAGATTGGATGTCTGATTTAGACTGGCTTAAAACAAATTCTATTATTTTAATAATTAATAATTTTTCCAAATTATTAATTAACAATAATGAATTAAAGGATTTTATCATAAAAGATTTGAAAGAAAATATACTTTTATGGTGGGAAAACGATGTGATTAATTGTGTTGTTGATGGAAAACGAAAGTCATTTAATGTTTATTTGGTTGACTGATTTACTTATTAGATATAGATAATATCTTATAACTTATCCAAATATATTTTCTTATTTTCGAGTAGACGAGCCCCGAATCTTTTAGGTTGGCAGATGATAGAGCGAATCTCTTACACCAATCACCCATTCTATGTCATTGGAAAAGGCTGGATAACAGCAAGAGAATTTGAAATACTTACAGATTCAATTACTGCCTGTCATCTTTTAGAGTTAACAGCAGTAATTGATGATGTAATAAACAGAAATCTTGATTATTATCTTTACAGCGATGAAAAGCATGATTTTAACTGGGGACAATTTGGAATAGATTTAGCTACAGTTGCTATGCAGGGATTTGCCATTAAAGGTGGAGTGGACGGACTTAAATATGCTGAAGAAGTGTCGTTTTGCTTTGTAGCTGGTACTTTAGTTGCAACAGAAGACGGACATAAGCCGATTGAAGAAATTGAAGTTGGCGATAAGGTTCTTTCCGAAAATCCTGAAACTGGTGAAATCGCATACAAGACCGTTGAAGAAACATACATCAATGAAACTAACGAGCTTATTCATGTTCATGTCAATGGTGAAACAATCTCAGCAACGCCGAATCATCCGTTCTATGTTGATAAATTTGGCTGGACGCTTGCAAAAAATCTTAGAGCAGGAGATATTCTTGTACTTTCTAATGGAGAGTTTGTAGTTGTTGAATGGGTTCAGCATGAAATTCTTGAAAATCCGATAAAGGTCTATAATTTTGAGGTTCAGGATTTCCATTCTTACTTTGTTGGTGAGAAATCAGTTCTCGTTCATAATATATGTGATAATGACTTGCCTGAAAACAGAGAAATAACAGATAAAGCTAAAAAACAGTTAAAAAAAGCTGGCTTGCTTAGTAAATTTGAAGATGCAATGAAACATGGTTATGCAGATAAAAGAAAAGGCGCTGATGGAATTATTAAATTGGAACATGATGAAATGAAAAAACATAAAGGTTATACTCATAAATTAAAAGTTGCAAGGGCACCCAATCATTATAGAGTATTTGGAAAAATAGAAACATTTATAAATGAAGATAAAAAAGAAATGCCGAAATTAGTATTCAGCAAAGTGATTACAGGAAAAACTGCTAATTAATCTGTCTGTTTTATACTCACACTGGTTATTTTTAATTAGTATTACAGTTGTAAATTTGAAAAAGTTGATTTTATTTATCTTGAAAACTCTAATTTTTACTTTTGCATACGCTCTATAAACTGGAAACTTCAGCATCAAGATAAATTAATAGATTCTGTTTGCCATTGAATTTCTCATTATTTACAACTGTAATATTAGTGTGAATATTTATAGAAGACTGAAGTAGTAAGGAGATCAATGCAATGGAAATGAATGAAAAAATATTAATGCGTGCTTTTGAAAGAATAAAAAAAATAACAAAAGAAAAATTTGGTAAAGATTCTCTTTCATTGGCTTGGTTAATAACGCAAAAAAATAAATGTGCTTTACTAATTGTGTGCCAAAAAAAAGGCGATGATGAGGAGGATTGTCTGTTGTTTGATATTCATGGTAATTTATTATATCAGCACCATTATAATGATTCTAACTCTGACAGTTATTATAATGTTATTGATTTCTTTGAAACTAAATTTTGGACTGTGGATTGTGAAAATAATATTATTACTATTGACAAGCAAAAATACAATACGTTGATTATCGATACTCAGAATAGTGTGGAATATGTATACAAATACTGTCGAGATAGAAAATGGATGGAAAAAGCATTATTTGATAGCCCATTAAGAGAGATAAAATATATTTGTAGCATTTTTAAGCTGAATCAGCTATATGGTATACACTCGGAAGATCTTCCAATGACTTTTTATTTGAGGTTTGCCACTATAAATAAAGACAATAAAATAGTTTTATATCATGATATTGAGTATAAAGGATTTGAAAATTACGATTTTTTGTATATTGATGAATATATTCTAGATGGGTTAACTTAGTCTCTCCTCAAATCCCAACTTCTTGAACCTTATGTCGGCTCAAATGTAGCCAAATTAATTGCTAATGGCATTGTTTCTGGACAGGAAAAGGCAAACTCAATGCAATCAACAATGCTCTCACAATTTATGACACTTGCAGGCAGATTGCAATGATTATCAATGCCCCGAATCTTTCCGGCTGGCAGATGATAGAGGGAATCTCTTACACCAATCACCCGTTCTATATCATTGGAAAAGGCTGGGTAACGGCAGGAGAGCTTGAAGCTGGAGACGAAGTTTACAGGCTTGACGGTTCAACGGCTGTTATGACGGGTTCTGAACTTGAAAGACTTGCAGAGCCAATTAAGAACCTGTGTTCATAGAGTTAAAAACGCTTTAAAAGAGTAGCAAGATGA
>JAMPEO010000228.1 GCA_023665105.1 Candidatus Gastranaerophilales bacterium
ATAACACTTAAAACTCTTGTAAAGAGCTAATTTGAGAAAATTTTTTACGTATGTTACCTACATAGAACAAACCTCAATTTTTCACTATAAATGTCATTGAGTAATATCTCTACAACAAATTTTGCAAATTTTGAAATCATATGGTCGTGTGTTTTAATAAGAGAGTAAAGAGAACAGAACACAAGCAGAGCAAGTGTTACGTCTGTTTACGGAATGTACAACTGGTTAAAATTGATTTAAAATCAAAAATATTTTAACCGTACAAGAGCCACCGCAGGCAGAAAGGCTAAGAAAATGAAACCAAAGTAAAAGAGTCCCAGTAAATTGACCAAGACTCCGAAATTAATTTTGCAAAATTATTATACTAAAAAATTCAGAGTCTTTCAAGCCCTATTGGTCAATTTACGTTACAAACTGAAACTTACCTCATGAGAGTAGTAATACTCTCAGCGAGGCTTGGGAAAGTTTCAAGATTGAACGTTGACAATTTAATAGGAGAACAAAAATGCAAAATAATGCACTAGAAAAAATTGTTCTTTCGATAGATGAACTTGCTTTCTTTAAAGTGAAACCCAATGACAAGCAACCTGCTTGTCGTAATGGTTTTCATGACGCAAAGGTAGGTTTTGATATTGTAGGAACATTTGCACAAGGCTATAATGTGGGTTTCGCAATGGAATCGAATGGTTTGATTGCTTTGGACATGGACGAAGATTCCGAAAAAGGATATGAGGGTATCAAAGTTATTCAAGAACTTGAAAAAGAACTTGGAGCTTTGCCACTTACATATACTCAAAAGACACCTCGTGGCGGGTTACATAAAGTTTTTCTTGCAAAAGGGTTAGAAAACAAACCTACTGGGAAAATTACACCTGCTGTAGATGTCAAATTTTCTGGCTACATTCTGTTTCATGGCTCACGTGTCAAAGGGAAATATTACCAAGCAATAGATGGAGTTACAGCAGATGGAAAACTGATTTTTTCAGAGCTTCAAGCTGAATGGCTCAATTATATTGCTAGTAGTAGCAAACTCAATAAATCTGATAAGAAATCTCCGTTTAATGACTACAAACCTGTAAGTATAGACGGAGATTTTAAGCAGATGTATGATAACTGCCCGTTTGTAAAAGAATGTGTAGATGAATCAATGACACTTTCAGAAAACGAATGGCACATGTTTGCCCGACTATTAAATAACTTTAGCAATGGCGAAGAGTTATTTGATATGTATAGCAAAAATCACCGAGAGTATAGTCAAAGTGCAACAAAAAAGAAATTCTTATATGCTAAAAAATACCCAGTTGATTGCATATCAATTAGTGCAGTATCAAAAGTATGTAAGAATTGTGGAAACAAATTAAAATAGAAAGGAAAAATAAAATGAGTAAAGAAACTCAAGATATAAAAGCGGTAAAAACACCGCTTACATTTGCAAAAGAAGATTTTGCAAACTGGTTTGAAACTAAAAAAGATGTTATACCAAAGCTTGTAAGTTTTGGAACAGATTTTAGCTTAAAACTACCGGATAAGGTTAATCTTCCCGAGATAAGAAAATGTCTATTTTACTATGAAGATGAAACTTATTGCTATTCGATAAATGAAGTCGGAAAGAAAAAGACACCTTATGTTATTACCTCAAAAATTGCAAACGGAATTCCATATAAAATAGATTTGCAGCTTTTGATTAGTAACAATCGAACGGTAGAAAAACCTGTTGCAACTATTTGCATAGTCTTTAAGATGAAAGACGGTAAATTGTCGAAACCTATTTTGTTAGATAGTAGGGCAAAGTCTAAACCGTCAGATTTTATTCAAGCAGTAAATAGGACAAATAACAGATTACTATTAAATCTTAATGATGAAACCTTTTTATTGCTTAAAGAAAAAATCAATCAACAAAAAACAGAGACAACACTTGTATTTAAAAATGCAGGTAATGTCCGATACAAAGACTTTGACGGTCGTTTATATGAAAATTGTTATGTTGATAAAAATGGGACAATTGCTTCTGATGAAGACGGTATTGTCTGTGTGAACGGGCAGACTATCAAATTAGATGACAGTTACAAAGATAGATTACCTAAAATGTGCTTAGAAAATATTGATATCAAAAACTTACTAAAAGAGTTTATGATTCAAGCTGAACAGGTCTACAAAAATAGGCTAGACATATTTCTTGGTTTAGGTGCATCTTTGATGACAGTATTCATTGATGATATTTGGGAAAAACGATCAGGTTTTCCGATAATATATTTGTACGGTGCAACCAAGCAAGGTAAAAGCATTTTACAAGGTATTATTAGTAACTTCTTCGGTTTTTCTAATAAAAATGTGTCAATGGGAAACAGTACTGATAATGCTATTGCAATGAAGTGTCATAGAGCAAACGCAATACCTGTGCTTATAAATGATTTTGATTTTTATAAGGCACAAGGAACTGCTTTTGAAAATAATGTTGTTCACTTCTATGAGGGTGGCATTAAAGAAAAAATGTATGATGGGTCTTCAATGAACCGAATGCCCATTAGTACAACAGCAATTTTTTCTTCAAACTATTGTCCATGCGATAAGCCAAAAGTTTATAACAGACTTTTGCCTATTTACTTCCCAAATGGTGGCATAGCAACAGAATTTATAGATGATAAGTTTGTAAATAACACTGCTCGTTCAAAGATTGTTGAAGAACTTATGAAACTTGATAAAGACACTATTTTGAACAAAATAAATGAAGTTGAAGAATGGTTAATCAAATCTACGTTTTTCACATCAAAAGATAGAGAAAGTAATAATATTGCTATCGCATACACTGGTTTACTTTTATTAGAAAGCCTATCGGGACATATATTGTTGGATAAAGAAACCAAGCTCAAAGACTATTGCAGTTGGTATGCAAATCTATTCGTAGAAGAAAATGAACCAGTAGAACGTTTTTTAAGAGCATTACCAACGTTAATGAATAAGTCAAAGTTGAAAAAAGGAATTCACTTCCATACTGATATGAAAGATAAGCAGTTTTTATTCACATTTGACTTTGCCAACACCATTATAATTTACAATGATGTAATGTTGGAAGGTGATTTTCAAAAATATCTTGAGAAAAAGACATTTGGTGAAGAACTTGCCAGCTCAAAATATT
>JAMPEO010000229.1 GCA_023665105.1 Candidatus Gastranaerophilales bacterium
TGTAACAAAAACCCCATTAATAGCAACGTTTGATTAAAGTTTTTCGCTATTAATGCCGTTAACGTACCTGTAATAGGGAAAAGGAAAAGAACCAAGAATGGGAATGTCATCATCACAAGCTAGATTGCTCACACTGACTGCACGTCAGCACAGCATCGAATTCAAGGCTCAAAGGCTGCAAGCTGAAAAGCTTCGCTTAGCTAATGAGTCTGATCGTGTGTATGACGCTTACCTAGACGCTTTAGACGCTAAAAAAATCCAATACAGAGCTATCGCAGCAGATGGTACAACAACTTTCAAAGACGCTACTTTAAACGCAATGGAAAACGGTATAATCGGTAACTGGACAGGTGAAACATCAAACGAAATCTTGTTTGTACAAAATGCAGAAAACGGTAAAATGTACGTAACACCAGCAGTTGCTGCAAAATACGGTTTAACTTCAACTGCAAACGAAACAAGAGACTTAGACACATTCGTTACAGAAACAACAGGCAAAACTAAATCTACAAGAGACATCATCAAACAACACGAAGTTGAAGACCAAACAAAAATCACAGGCTTCAACGCTATCCCTAATGCAGAAACAAAACAACCTGTTAACGACATTAACCACACTTACAATCCAATTGAAAACATTGAAGGTGGTATTGATTACAGTGCATTAGCAGGTTATGCAGAATTCAACGCATCTCATTCAGCAAGTACTGCAAGTGCTACAGAAATCACAGGAGCTACAACAGCAATATCTGCAGGAACCTATTCAATCTCTACAGCAGAAGGCTTAAAGAAATTTGCTGAATTATCTGCTACAACAGATACAACCGGCGTTAACATCGTTATCAGCGGCAACATTGATATGAACGGTGTAACAGGTTGGAGCGGAATTCAAAACTTTGCTGGCACATTTGATGGCAACGGTTATGTAATCTCTAACCTAACAGGTACAAACGGTTTATTCGAATCAACAAACAATGCAACAGTTAAAAACGTTGGTTTAGAAAACGTAAATATCAACGGTAACTCAGCTTATGTTGGCGGTTTAATCGGATACGCATCTCAAACTAATATATCTAACTGTTACACTACAGGTTCAGTTTCAAATATTAATAATACAACAGATACTCCAGATTATACAGCAACAAGTGGTACACAATCAGCAGGTACCGGAGGTCTAGTTGGTGGCACATTTGTTGATGGTAAACATATAACATATGATAATATATATTCAACAGCCAATGTTACTGGTATAAACTCAGTAGGTGGATTATTAGGTTCTACTTGGGTGGATTATCGCGGTACAGAATTTGATTTAAAAAATTGCTACGCTATAGGTTCAGTAAAAGGTAATACAAATGTAGGTGGCTTAGCAGGTCGTATGTGGTATGATCAAGACAATTCATCTGACATAACAGATATAGTAAATGCTTATACAGGTGGTTCTGTTAACGGAAGTACTAATGTTGGTGGTTTTTGTGGAGATTTCTTATATTGGGGAGACAATAGTGATTATTGTAAAATCATACAATGTCAATCAACCGGTAAAGTAAACGGAAATGACACTACAACAACAGGTGCTTTTTTCGGTAAATTACATATTAAAAATGCTACATCAGGAGATCCTTCATATATTGTTAATGTCGAAGATTCAGGTTACTCAAGTAATGCAGGTCCAGCTAGCGGATATGGCATGGTTGAAGATACAACAAATCCAGGCACAGATATCCGTAACACTTATCTTACAACTACTGGCGGAGCAGGTCTTATTGAAATAAATATGGCTGGTTCAATCCCTTCGATAGAAGCTGATGGTTCAGGCGACTACATGAAAAACATCATTGCTGCTTTAACAAAAGCAGGTGCTTACGATCCTTGCGAAGGTGCTGATACAGCAATGGAAAACAAAATTAAAAACTTCTTAAAATCATTCAATGACGATGATACAGATAACAGCAAATTATGGTACTTAAACAATGCAATCAATGAATACTTAAAAGGCACAGGTTCTGCAGGTCTTGGTTCTGCATTAGCACAAGATATCCAAAACGGTACAAAAACAGCAACTGCAACTTTCCAAAATGGTGATGCATTAGACGGTTCTGTAAAAAGAGCTCCTAGCACAACTAATACAGTTTTAACAGGTACTCACAATGTACAAAAAGGTGAAGTTACAATCGCTTCTAAAAACAATATTGCACAACAACTTTACTATGCATTCAGAACCGAAAACAAAACTATAGATCAAACAACTGTAACAAACTGGATTAACGCTAATTACAATACATCAAATGCAGATGACAAAGTTATATTAGCAAATATCAACAATGCAATCCAAAACGGCAACAACTTAAATGGCATCTATAACGCTATCATCAACAACCAAAAATATACTGATGATACTTTATACAATAAAGATGAATGGAACATTTCTTTCAATGCTGATCAAACAGTAACACCTTCTTATGGTACAAAAATGGAAGATTACGTTGATGGTCAAGAAGAATATTGGGATACAACAGACCCTGATATCGCTAATGCTATCGCAATGTATGCATTAGCTCAAAGAGGTGTTGAAGTTGTTACTGAAGCTCAAGCATCAAGCAAAGTTTGGATTAGCAATATGGTTGCTGAAGGTGCAGCTGTTCTTACAACTTTTGACCCATCACAAGTAGATAAATTAGCTAATATCTCAGAAGACGAACTTATGGATATGACAGATGCTGAATACGAAGATTTAATGGGTATCAAAAATACAAGCGTTTCAGTTAATACTGCAATGAGAGAAGTAGCTGATGAAACTGATGTAAAAAAAGCAGAAGCACAATACGAAGCAGATATGAAACGTATCGACAGAAAAGACGCTAACTACGACAGACAATTAGCAGTTTGCGAAAACGAAAGAAACGCAATTAAACTTGAACTTGACTCATTAAAAACAGTTATCAATGACAACGTTGATATGAACTTCAAATTATTCTCATAGAAATAAAAAAAACTCTCTTAAAAAAGAGAGTATAATACAGTTTATTGTTTTTACTTTGTTTAAGGAAATAACTTTCCCTTTATTGCTATTTACCAATAGCCCATCTGAAGCCGATTGATAACATTACACCGTTACGACCGCCGTTACGTA
>JAMPEO010000022.1 GCA_023665105.1 Candidatus Gastranaerophilales bacterium
TTGATTTTGCAGACCCTAAATATACTGATTTACATGGTATCTCTACAATATATGTTGCGAAACACGGTAAATTTCTCCAAGATAGATGGAAACTTGATAATATTACCAGATACCAAATATCACAAGAAGGTATTTTTAACGATATAGATGAAGTTAAAGAAATGGATATCTTAGAAGGACACTGGGCTAATGATATCTATACAATAATGAACTATTCAACAAAAAAAGAAAGAGAAATAACAAATAAAAATCTTCACCGATATATAAAATTATTAAAAATGATTAAAAATGATGAAACATATAATTTGATGCTGAATAAATATTTCCAAAGATTTTTCCATCCGTTTATATGTGTATTATTAGCTGTAATGGGTTGTTTACTTGGATTCAGTAAACCTAGAGAACAAAGATTGGTCGGTTTTACTATCGCAATAGGCTCAATATTTATTTATTATATTACGTTACCATTCTTTGATTTATTAGCAGAAAAATCAGTACTTCATCCATTTATAACAGCGATATTCCCACCATTAGCATTTTTTGCTTGTATTGTAGCATTTTACAAATCAAAGGACTTATAATGAATTTAAAAAAAATTTTAGTATTTATGTTTTTGAGTTTATTCATCACAAACATATCTTATGCAGACGAAATTAAATATGATTACAACGATGGTATTTATCATATTGTTATTCCTGCTGAAACAAAAATAGAATTTGTATCAAAAAACAGACTTATAACTAACAAAGAAGCACATGATGAAATTGGTGCAACACTAACTGTTAATGCAGGATTTTTTGATCCAAAGAATCAAAAAACTATATCATTTGTTTATAACGATGGTATTTTATTAGAAAGTCCTATTGAAAACGAAAATTTAGTTTTTAATGAAACTATTATGGATAATTGGGATAAAGTATCAAATCGTACAGAATTTAGAGTTACTCTTCAAAATGGATTACTACAATACGATATAGCTCCTCATAATGATGCTTACAAAGGCAGACTCATAGCATCAGGTCAAGCAGGTCCGATGCTTTTACCTCAATTAAGACTTGAAGAAGAATTTTTTGTTGTAAAAAATAAAGAAGGAAAGGTTATAAGAGAATCCGCATCTGTTTTACATAAAACCGCAAGAACACTCATTGGAATAAAAGATGGAAATGTACATATTTTTATTGTTACAAATGAACATCCTATGACTATTTACGAAGCACGTGACCTCTGCAAGTCATACGGTATGGAAAAAGCAATGGCTTTTGATGGAGGAAGTTCTACATCCGTTGATTATAAAGACAAAATACATGTCACCTCTACAGGAATAAAAACTGATGACACAGGCAGACGCCTTAAATCATTTTTAATCGTAAAATAATTGTAAAGTTTTTAAATATTAAGTACAAAGTAATTCACCTTTTCTATATAATGTTATTAAAGATTTAATTTATAAGTATGAAAAAGAAATGGTGATAAATATGAAAAACTTCGTAAAAGCTTTGCTTTTTGTTGGTCTTACAGGTATAAGTGCTTATGCAGCTGATATTACAATGACAGATATAGTTACAGATACTATAACTGCTAATGGAACAACGACCCTTGAAATAGCAGGAAATTCTGAAATAAAAACTATAAACAATAATGCAACAATTCTTAATTCCGGCAAATTAACCATTTCAAATATACTAAACAATGAAGGAACTTTTACAAACAGCGATACAATGACTGCTGTATTAAATAATAGCAATAAAATTGACGGTCAAGGCAGATTAAATATAATCGGAAATTCTGTTAATAGTGGTACTATCACACAACTATCAATATCTATTAACGAAAATGGAACTCTGACAACAAATGCTGATAATATTAGTTCTACTATATCAATAATGAATGATGGAACGCTAGTTTTCAACAGTGGAACAAATAATAATGAAATATTAGGAGATGGCACTGTTGTTATAGATGGCGATATTACAAATAATATTGAAATTGTTAATAAAATTACTATAAAAGAAAACAAATCCTTAACAACAAGTGCAAACTATCTTCTAAGAAATATTGATAATAACGGTAGTTTAAAACTCACATCAGGGACAAACAATCAAATAATCAATGGTAGCGGCAGTGTTCTTATTGATGGAGATATCATCAATGCTAATATGATAAATCAAGACGTTACCATAAACTCAGAAAAATCTTTATTAACTGATGCAAGCTACATAAATGGTAGTATTTCTAATGCAGGCACACTCACTTTCAATGGTGGTACTAATGCTAATGCTATTACTGGTACAGGTTCTACTGTTATTGACGGAGATGTTATCAACACTGGGTCTATCGCTAATGCTATTACAATTAACGCTGAAAAATCTTTGACATCTAATGCCAGCAATTTAACCGGTGATATAACAAATAACGGAACACTTACTTTCAACGGCGGTACTAATGCTAATGCTATTACTGGTACAGGTTCAACAATTATTGATGGTAATCTTATCAACACTGGTTCTATCGCTAATGCTATTACAATTAACGCTGAAAAGTCATTAACTTCTAACGCAAGCAGCCTAACCGGGGATATAACAAATAACGGCTCACTTACTTTCAACGGTGGTACTAATGCTAATGACATAGCTGGAGCAGGTTCTACTGTTATTGACGGTGACGTTATCAACACTGGTTCTATCGCTAATGCTATTACAATTAACGCTGAAAAGTCATTAACTTCTAACGCAAGCAGCCTAACCGGGGATATAACAAATAACGGCTCACTTACTTTCAACGGTGGTACTAATGCTAATGCCATCACGGGAAAAGGTTCAATTACAATATCATCAGATGTAGTGAATTCTAACACTGTTGAACAAACCACAATAACAGTGAACAATAATACTAATTTTACTAATAATAACGAAATTACTGCTGCTATTACAAACAATGGAACTATTAAAGGTAACGGAACATTAACAATAACAGGAAACTCAATAAACGCCGGCACGATTGAACAAAATAATATAGTTGTAAATAATATTTATACATTAACAAATAATGAGAAAAAATCGATTACAGCACAATTAGAAAATAATGGAACATTCGCAAATAATGGTATTTTTAGCGGCAGCATAACAAACAATAATATTATAAATGGAATTGGAACGCTTAATATCAATGATACTTCAATAAATAATGGCATTTTTACACAAAATACTGTAACAATAGATAATTCAGGCTCACTAACAAATAATGAAGAAAAGAGTATTACTGTTAATACTTTATTAACAAACAACGGTTCAATTAGTAATAACGGAACAATAACAGCAATCTTAGATAACAAATCAACAATTGACGGAACTGGCACACTTATACTAAATGGTAATTCAAAAAACAGCAGTTCCATTACGCAAAACTCTTTACAAATAAACAAAAATTCTGTACTTAGCAATACCAGTAATTTAAATATACAAAATTTAATTGATAATAACGGAATTATCACAACAAGTACATCTATTGCAACAGATAGCGTAATAAATAGTGGAACTATAGCGTTAGCAAGTACTACTAACCTTACAATGAAAAATCTAACAAATACCGGTTCTATTGAAATGAACGGTAGTTCGAAACTTATTTCAACAGAACAAGCTAATAATATTGCTGGGGAAATCACTGTAAAAGGAGCTGATAATTATTTTGACATCAAAGGTTCAAACACAACTATAACAAGTAACATTCTTATAGGAGATGGAAACAACACAACTTTAAATATAGATTCAGGAAATATTATAAAATCTGCAAACCTAACAATAAAAGACAATGCGAACGTATACGTAAATAATAATAGCAGCTTAAGTATTGATAATTCTGACAAATGGACTGGTTATATAGAATTAAATTCAGCAGAGGGAACAGTTAATTTTGATAGCTTAAGCAAAACTGTTACACCTGAATTATTTTTACAAAAAGACGGGAATCTAAATATTATAAATAATTCTCATATTTCTCTAACAGATACAGCTATTTTAGAAAAAGGAAATCTAAATATAGATGAACACTCTTCTATATTTTTAATGGCAAAAAATGGCGAAGCTAATTCTATAACAACACCTGTAAACATCAACTCTACAGGTACAATCAATTCAATGAACAGAGTTTTCGAAGAAAATCATATTACAACATTAACAATCGATAACAGCACAAATAAAGCAGGTGTTGCCAACTTTGCAGTAGATATTAGTATGAGAGCAACAGAAGATAACATCCTTGATACTTATACTATTGATACAATCACATCAAAAGATGGTTCAAAAAAAGCTGTAGTAAACATCTCGAATTGGAACTATATTGGTGACAAAGACGGTAAAGAAGCACCATTAGAAAAATCCATAAAAATCGGACAAGTCTTTATTTCAGAAAACATAGATGAAAATGTTATATTTACTGCAACAAAAAAAGAACTTGAAACTCCTATAGGTATGTATCAATTAAGAGCATCGTCTGCTCAAGACGGTTCTTATTCATTTGAAAGAACAAGATATAATCCAAAAGTATTCAGAGGTCAAATTGCAACTATTTCACAATACATGAATCAGCTAATGATTAACGACATTTTGTTTGACCACGCTATGGTTATTCCAAATGTAAATGCAAAAGATACAATGGCAAATAAATATGCAGCTGCACTCCCTCAATACTCACCATATTTGACAGATAGAGCTGATAGCGGTGTTTGGGTTAAAATGTATGGAAATTTTGAACACCTTCAAATGCGTCAAAACCTAAGAGTAGGCAACAATGCGTATGGTATGTTAGTGGGTGCTAATTTTAAACGCAAACACTTAAAAAATGGTTGGAACTTCACTCCATCAGCTTATTTTGGATATAATGGTGCTTATCAATATTGGGCAGGTACTAATAATTACGAAAATGGCGGACAAATCGGCTTTATGGGAACTTTCTCAAAGAAAGATTTCATCAATACATCATTAGTTTATGGCGGCGTTTATGGAGTTGAAATGTCTACACCTCGTGGAAATGATGATGCGTTCAATTATTTTGCAGGTTTTGCTAACAAATCTGCATACAATTTTCATCCTTTCAAAGATTTTATAGTACAACCATCCGTATTGTTATCATATAACTTCTTTGGAAAACAAAACTGGCACTCAAACTATGGTGTTATGAGTATGAACTCAGGATTCTTAAATGGTATAAATATTGCTCCAGGAGTAAACTTTATTCTACAAAAGAAAACTTGGAGTGCTTATATAACATTACAATACATGTATAACATAATGGGTTCTGTAATGGGACAAGCAGGAAGCACAATCCTACCTCATATAGCAATGGAAAGAGGATATATTCAATATGGATTTGGTGCAACAAAATACATAAACGATAGACTAAATTCTTACGGTCAAATAACATTCAGAAATGTTGGCAGAACAGGTGTTGGTTTCCAACTTGGGATGCAGCTATTCTTAGGCAAAAAACAAACACTAAGAAAGTCTTCGCTTGAATAACATAACCATATCGTTGTTTTGAGCCATACTTACTGCATCATTAACTTCGTATGCATTTAAATTTTCGCCAATACCCATAATCGCAAACGGTTTTGGATTCAAGACGGTTGTTTCATTTTGGTCACGAGAACTTAAAATCTCTTCAATACCTTTATCATGTGCTTTTTTAATTTCTTCTTTGCTAATTCGTCTACCATTTATAACAACATCAGGCAGAGTTTCACGGGTCGAATGAACGGTTTGTGCCATAAGTTGAGCATATTCCTCATCACTTAGATTCAACTCTTTTCGCATTGTGTACTTAATATCTTGTTCACCACCATTTTTCAAGGCTTGCTTCAAATGAGAATATTGCTTACCAAACCCAGAATCAATATTAGAATCACTTATTAGTGCAATATTGACATTGTCTGGTTCAAAAACAATGCCCGTGTTCCTACCTGCAAAACAAGAACTATGTTCTCCACCTTTTACAACTGAAGCAGAAAAAGCTGAACGATAAGCTCTATTTTTTAGAATATTTAACGTGTGATCAAAATTATCATATCCAAGAAAATGAGCTAAGAATGCTTTGTCTTGCAACTCCGGTCTATCCAAATCAACATATCGTAATTCACGGCCATTGATTTTAGTAGTTTGAATATATGGTTCAAGTTCTGCCATAGTTGGAGTCATAAATAACTGTTGATTTTTCCTAATATTTTGGACCTCTTTTGCAACAGCAGCTTTATCAAATTTACATTCACCTTGAACTATTTTTTCTACTAATGGAGATACTATTTCATCACCTTTATAACGTTGGTTCACAGCAATATCAAACGGAGAAAGAGTTCCTGCTTCTAATTCCTTAGACCAACCAATATCATTAATAAGTTGCGTTGTTCTATATTTAGCTTGTTCCGATAAACTATATCGTTCTAAAATTGAGTTTGCATATTCTGCTTGTTTTTTCCAGCCTGCATCAATATGAACAGCTAGACCATCATTATCTGACATATAACTTTTTTGAATCAAAGAAGGTTTTGAATTAACGTGTTCTAAATTATTCAAAAGCACTGTCATTTTAGCAACAGATTTATCCTCTTCAGAAAGTGCTTTATATTCTGGTGAAGTGGTTAACTTCTTCAACTGCTCAAGGGTCTTAATATCGACACGTTCACCTGTTTTACTTGTTTTACCAATTAACATTTTAAATTCTGGAAATCCGGAAATAATTTCGTCACTTAACTGTGCAAGTTCAGGATTATCAGATTTAACTCCCGTACTGTAAAACTTATTTATTGCACTATTAATTGAAGAGAAAGCTTCTTCCATTCCGGTTGGCGGAGTTGTATCTAATGCAAAGCGTTGAGGAAATCCTTCAACTGCACCTTTCGATGAAAATTCAAGCCTAAATGCTCTGGACAAAGTTGCTTTATCAGATTCCGGTAATTTATCTAACACCTTTTTAATATCTGATGATAATTGTTCAGTTGAATAAGCAAGTGAGATATCACCTTTCAAACTTATACCGGCAAGTTTATTTTCCAGAGCAGAACCTGAAACAAAATTTTGTTCAAAAGATTTTACTGAATCAGATGTCGTATCAACAAAATATTTTTGCACTCTGCCAAGTTCTTTATAAAATCTAGCCGAATATCCATTTCTATCAAGTATTTCAACATCTTGAGGCTTCAAATGCTCGAAACTATATAACTGACAATTATCATTAAGGCTATTTGATTCCAACAATTTCATTGGAGTCATTTTCATTCTGACGATTGCTGCATTTGTAGAATCTTCCATCAATGGAGCTATTTCAGGCTTAGACATCGCATCTTTTAGTGTTCTAAAAGTTTTTAAATCTATAGTTCTAATATCTTTTCCAGGTTGATATTCACCAGTAATAGACATGTTTAAAATTTTGTCAGCATATCTGCTATCAGTCGATGAATACTCTTGCACAAATTCTTGTAAAGCTTGATAATCATAGCCTTTTTCTGATTTAAATGTATTTATAACAACTTGATTATTGTTCAATCCATTATCCATCATTGACTTAACAGCATTTATACCTCTAAGATTAGCTGTACCATCAGAATTTTTACAAATATCAGGTAGGGTTGCATTATAATATCCATTTCGTTTAAGAATATCTTTTTTAAAGTCCAGTAAAGCTTTATCCACCTCACCTTTTGCGTTTAAACAGTCTTTAAGCTCCTTGGGTGCAAGGTGCGTGTATTGAATAAGTTCATCCAATGGTTCTAACAAAGCTTTGTCGACAACACCGTCTTTATTTTTAAGTTCTCCAAAAACTTCTCTAATATGGTAATGCTCATATTTTCCTTGTTCTTTGATTTTGCTTCTTAATGCTTGTAAAACATCAACATTGTCATAATTTATTTCACCGTTAACACGACAATGTACAAGGTCATCAGCATAAAAGTCTTCATTTTGAAGTTTTCGCCAAATATGACCGTCTACACTGCCATTTTTACGTAAACATTTTTGGATATCTGTATCACAGATAGACGCATCTTTACCTTTTTTGCAAATATAGCTAACCATATCAGTAGGTACAAGTCCATTTTCATCCTTTAGTTTTTCTATAATATGAGTTATATTCCAAGGATACATGCATGTTTCTTGCTTCAATGTATCAGCAACTAAGAGGTTATGAAGGTTATGTTCACCATTTACTTTACAAGCTTCTGCTAGTTTGACATCACAAGAGGCAACCAAATCTTCAATCATTTTTGTAGCCCAACGTTCAGGGTTTTTAGGAGTAAAATTAAAACCTGAGACAACATGATTACCATTTTCATTTGCATATTTATGAAAATTTTCTAAGAAATAGTCCATGTGAAGAATATCTTCACCTTGTTTATACATTCTTTTTGCCAAATTGAATGCAACTTCATCAACAATCTGTTCTTGTCCTTCTCTAAGCCATTTGTTACCCATTCGGCAGCCATTTAACGTTCTACCCAGATAAAGAGTAAAAACATCGTCCTGCTCGTGCATTATTTTGTTAAGATCCATAAAACTACGATATTTATTAAGAATACCTTTGTTAAAACTTTTTACGAATTCTCCATGTTCATTTTTATGCCACTCAGTAGCACCATTGATTATATCAGGAATACCTCTGGTTGAAATTTGAGAATCCTCCAGTAACATTTTTGTCGAATCGTAGATATCTTTATTTATTGTTCCATCAGTATTTTTAATACCTTGTATTAAATCAGGGAAATATGTATCCCAACAGTACTGTTGACTCACAGGTTTAGCTTTTGCAAGTTTTATAAATTCTTCTGAAGTTAATATAAGATCTTGATTTAACTCATTATTAGTTGTACAAATTTCTCTCAATCTGCTTACTCCATAAGAATTTGGATTACCCAATTCTTCGCAAATATTTGTGAGTTTTTCTTGTAATTTAAATTGTGGCAATCGATTCATCATTGAAAAAGAAGCTCTGCCTAAAGCATCTTCTGCTTTCACTCCGTTAGAAATATCCTTAGATGTTCCCGGTGCTAACTCATCAGCAATTTTTCCAACAACATTTTTAGCTTCACGTATTGTACGAGAAACATTTTGTCCTTCAAGATTATGAATCAAATCTTTATTAAAATTCATATTTGCCTCTTTCTAAAAAAGTCATAGCACTTCACATCGTGTTTATATATAAATATAAAGTTTAAAAAACTTATTCTGATTTCAGAAAATATAAAATTGTTACATAGTTTAACAAATATGCTTATAAAATTTACAGAAATAAAAAAGCAGTTTCCCCTCTCCTTGCGGAGAGGATAGAATTTTGCACAAAGTAATGAGTGCATAAAATTCTTGGAGAGGGTATTTTAATATAATTCATTCTTCAAAATCGAGCATTCACAGTTTTGTAACAAACACTAAACATTATGCTTGAAATCAAAATATGTTTGACATAGAATGGACTTGTCAGAAAAGTAAACCTCTAAATATTTTACCAAAGCCTTAAATGGCTTGTTGTTGGTGTATTTAGAAAAATATAAAGGCTAAAGTATACGTAGTACACTTAGAAAATCAGAAAGGTATAAAATGACTGAAGAAAACAAAGAATTAGAAGTTGTAGAAACTTCTGAAGAAACAGTTGAAGTTGAAGCTGTTGAAGAAACTGCAGAAGTTGAAACTGTTGAAGATATTACAGAAGAAGTTGTTGAAGAAAAATCAACAAGAAAACCTCGTAACAGAAAGAAAAAAATTGAAACAAAAGAAGAAAAACCTGTTTCAGAATGGACTGAACAAGTTGTTCAAATCAGCCGTGTAACAAAGGTTGTTAAGGGTGGTAAAAAACTTAGCTTCAGAGCAATCGTTGTTGTAGGTAACAAAAAAGGACAAGTTGGTGTAGGCTGTGCAAAAGCTGCAGAAGTTATCATCGCTATCCAAAAAGCTATTGCTGATGGTAGAAAGAACCTTATCACAGTACCTATCTTCAAAACAACAATTCCTCACCCAATCACAGGTCGTTCAGGTGCAGGTGCCGTTATGCTAAGACCAGCATCTCAAGGTACAGGTATTATTGCCGGTGGTTCAGTACGTTCAGTATTAGAATTAGCTGGTATTGAAAACATTCTTTCAAAATCATTAGGTTCTAACTCTCCGCTCAACGCTGCTAATGCTACTTTAGAAGCATTAAAATCATTAACTCCGTTCAGCGAAGTTGCTAAGAAACGTGGTTTAACAATGGCTGAATTATTAAACTAGTCGGCTATTTGAAGTAAAAGATAAATATGAAATAATAAAGGATATAAAAATGGCTAAAACAAAACAAATAAAAGTAAAACTTGTTAGAAGCTTAATCGGTGCATCTCCAGCTCAACGCAAGGTTGTTGCAGCATTAGGTTTAAAGAAAAAAGATCAAGTTGTAGAACATAGTGATAGTGCAATTATCATGGGAATGGTTAATAAAGTTTCTCACTTAGTATCTGTTGTAGAATAATCAAAATTAAAGGAAGGATATAAATAATGTCAAACGATAAAATTACATTAGAAGATTTAAGACCTGCAGAAGGTTCAACTTCTAAATCAAAAAGAGTAGGACGTGGTCGTGCATCAGGACACGGTAAAACATCTTGTCGTGGTCACAACGGTGAAGGACAACGTTCAGGCAGATCTTCAAAAAGAGGTTTTGAAGGTGGTCAAATGCCAGGTTACAGACAATTACCTAAATTAAAAGGTTTTGAAATCATCAACAGACGTAATTGGGCTGAAATCAACGTTGGCAGATTAGATGCTTTAAATCTTAAAGAAATATCTTTAGAATCTTTAAAAGAAATCAGAAAAGTACATCCGTCTAGTGATGGTTTAAGAATTTTAGGCAACGGCGAATTAAAAGCAGCTTTAACAGTAAAAGCAGCTTATGTTTCTCCATCTGCAAAATCTAAAATTGAAGCCGCTGGCGGAAAGGTTGAGTTAGTATAATGGCAACACAAAACATAAAAATGCCAACAACAGCAGACTTAGCTGCAATGTGGAATGCTTCAGGATTAAAGAATAAAATCATATTTACTCTTTTAATGGTAATTGCATTCAGATTTGGAGCACAGGTACCTATTTTTGGTATCAATAACGCAGTATTCCAAAACATAGCTGCCGGTAATAATATTATCGGGTTCTTAGATTTGTTTTCAGGTGGTGCACTTGGTAAAGTATCTATTTTTGCATTAGGTATCGGACCTTACATCACTGCTCAAATCATTGTACAGTTAGTTTCTGTTGTTATCCCTTCTTTAGAAAAACTTCAAAAGGAAGAGGGTGAAGCAGGTAGAAGAAAACTTGCTCAATATACAAGATTGTTTACAGTTGTATTAGCAATGTTTCAGTCTATTGTATTTATGGTATTTATGTCACACTTGCCTGCAGCAATAATTCCGGGCGTTAGTCATTCGTTATTCTATATCAGTGCTGTTTCTACATTAACAGCGGGTTCAGTTCTAGTTATGTGGTTATCAGAACTTATCACAGAACACGGTATAGGTAACGGTGGTTCGCTTATCATCTTTGTAGGTATCATATCTGGTATTCCATTATACTCACAAAGAACTGCGGAATTGGTCACTCAAGACCCTAGCTTACAATTCGGATTATTTGCATTACTTGCAATATTCTTTGCAACTATGGTTTTGATTGTAATTATGCAAGAAGCAATGAGAAAAGTTATAATTGTTAATCCAAAAAGACAAGTCGGAAACAAGGTTTACGGAGGTGTTAATACATTTATTCCGTTCAAGCTTAATCCGGGTGGTGTAATGCCAATTATCTTTGCGATTGCAATTTTGTTATTCCCATCAACAATACTTAGCGTATTGGGACAGGCTCCATTGCATAATGATACACTTAGAATGATTATTCTTAATATGAATAAACTATTCAACCCATCAGGTGCGTGGTATTATATCATATACTTCACACTAATTGTGTTACTAACATTCTTCTATGCATCAATTATGCCAAACATGCAACCAAAAGAGATTGCCAACAATCTTAAAAAATATGGTTCATCTATTCCTGGTATAAAACCTGGTAAACCAACCTCTGATGCGTTAGATAAGATTTTATCAAGAGTTACTTTCATTGGAGCATTAGCTCTTGGTGTTATCGCATTAGTTCCGTCTTTTGCGAGTTATGCAACAAAAATAACTACCGTACAAGGTATTGGTGCGACATCACTAATAATCATGGTAGGTGTTGCTCTTGATTTAATCAATCAAGTTAGGACACATCTATTAGCGAAAAACTATGAATCTTTTCTTAAAGATAAATAGATAAAATTATAGATTACGCAACAGCTGCTGTACTTTGAGTTAATTCAGGTGCAGCAGTTTTGCTATTTACATAACCCACTAATGCGTTAAATACTCTTGGATTAATTTCACCGGAATCAACTTGTTCTTTTATAATTGCAAGTGCTGTATCACTACTCATCGGAGCTTTATAAGAACGTTTTTCAGTCAATGCCGAATATTTGTCTGCTAATGCTACAACTTCTGTATTTATATCAAAACCAGATAATGTATTTTTAATTTCAGGATATCCGCTTCCTTGTTTATTTTGGTGATGATATTTCACAATATTCAAAACTTCCTGATCAATATTTTGTGAAGAAAGCAACGCTTCACTTAATTTTGAATGAAGATGCATTACATCAGATTCTTCAGATGTTAATTTTCCATTTTTATTTAATATTTTAGATGGAATAAGAACTTTTCCTATATCGTGTAACATTGCACCTTTTTGAATATGTTGGAGATTTGCATCAGCTTTTAGGTCAACAGGTAAATAATTATAAATTCCGATTGCATTATTTTTAGTATCAAGACTATGTTGATAAGTAGTCTTCATAAAGTTTTCAACATCAATCTTAGGTTGAACCCCTTTATCTACAAGCATTTTTGTAATAACAGGATTAGAATTAACCATATCTGTTAAAACATCTTTATTTAGATATCTGTCTAAATCTCTGTTAACAGATACAGAATCATTCTTGGTGCGAACCGGCTGATACGCCTTGAAGATTGGATTGACACCAGGATAGATTTGTCCTATGGGGATACTATTGTACACACTAAAATTCATACACTACTTTAACCTATATATCTATTAAGTATTTTTTTTAATAACTATTTACTCGAAATCACATTTTAAATAGAAAATGTTACAATTCGTAATATTTTATATTTAATATCACCACAAAAAAGAAAAAACCACTTTGGGAGAAGTGGCGTGTGTGAAAAATTATAGGGAAAATTATAGGGAAAATTATAGGGAAAAATTATATTTTTGAATCTTGTTTTAGTTATCTTATGAGAATAACTTGAACGTTCTTTCAACGTTTTCTTTAGCTACAGTTTTCAATGTTTCCATTTCTTGTTTGA
>JAMPEO010000230.1 GCA_023665105.1 Candidatus Gastranaerophilales bacterium
AATGTACCTAAAAGATGTCGGTAGAACAAAAATGATATCAAGAAGAGAGGAACAGCGATTAGGAAACATCATTGCAAACGGAAACAAAACAGAAAGAAATAAAGCTATACAAGAACTTGTAAAAGCTAATTTACGTCTTGTAATAAGTATTGCTAAACATTATATAGGACACGGTGTTTTATTTATGGATCTAGTACAAGAGGGAGCTTTAGGGTTATTAAAAGCAGCTGAAAAATTTGACCACAAAAAGAACTTTAAATTCTCAACTTATGCAACATGGTGGATAAGACAAACAATCTCAAGAGCTATAGCAAACCATTCAAGGACAATAAGAATACCTGTTCACATGATTGATAAAATTAAAGATTATAAGCGAGCATATACAGAGTTATCATTTGAATTAAACAGAGAACCAAGCGATGAGGAACTAAGCAGCAAACTAAAAATATCAGTAAAAAAATTAAGAGGAATAAAAAAGGCTATTTTAAGTGACCCCGTAAGTTTAGAAACACCAGTGACAGATGATTTATCAATAGTTGATTTCATTGAAGACACATCATATCATTCTCCTGAAACAGTAACGGAAAATGATTGTATGAGCCAAGATATAGAAGGTTTATTTGAACACTTAGATTCCAGAGAAAAAAAGATACTATCACATCGTTTTGAAATAAATAATAGTAAATACATGACACTAGAACAGCTTGGTTCTGAAATGGGTTTTTCAAAAGAACGAATAAGACAATTAGAAAGTAAAGCTTTACAGAAACTGAGAGCAAAAGATAATGTACTACAATTTAGAGATTATTTAAGTTAAAAAAATAATAACGCATACATACAGACGCCAAAAGAGCTTTCTATATAGAAAGCTCTTTTTTTAATTCTATTGTGGTAAAAAAAAGGGGTTGAAAAATTTAGTCAACCCCAAAGTATCAACCAACAATCTCTTTTACTTCGGCAGCCAAGCCTTTGCTATCAAGCTTAATGCTTGGTCCCATAGTAGTTGTTATATAAACAGATTTAACAAATGTACCTTTTGCAGAAGCAGGTTTTGCTCTTAAAATAGCATCCGCTAATGTTGCAAAGTTTTTAGTCAAATCTTCAGTTGTAAAACCAACTTTACCAACAGGACAGTGAATCATACCTTGCTTGTCAGCACGGAATTCAACTTTACCTGCTTTTGCAGCCTTAACTGCACCGGCAACGTCAAGAGTAACTGTACCAGTTTTAGGGTTTGGCATTAAACCTTTAGGACCTAAAACTCTACCAAGTTTACCCAACATACCCATACAATCAGGAGTTGCAATCAATGTATCAAACTCAAACCAACCGCCTGAGATTTTATCAATGATATCTTCTGTACCTGCATAATCAGCACCAGCTGCAGTTGCTTCTGCAACTTTAGGTCCTTTTGCAATAACACAAACTCTAACTTCTTTACCTAAACCAGCAGGTAACACAACAGTAGATCTGATTTGTTGATCAGCGTGTTTTACATCAATACCCAATCTCATGTGACATTCAACAGTTTCATCGAATTTTGATACTGCTTTTGATATTTCTTGCAATTTTTCAACTGCAACTGAAATAGTAGATGGTTGTTCAAAACCTTCTAACATTTCATTCATTTTTTGTTGTCTTTTTGTTAATTTTGCCATTTTAATTTCCTTTCATGGTCATAGCGGACATTACGTCCTTCCATTCTAAGTCCTTAGACTAATCTTCCTTAACTGTTACACCCATAGATCTGCAAGAGCCTTTAATCATATTAACAGCTGCGTCCATATCTTTTGCATTTAAATCTTCCATTTTGATTTTTGCAATTTCTTCTAACTGTGCTCTTGTGATTTCACCAACTTTATCTTTCTTAGGATTTGAAGAACCTTTAGAAAGATTCAACGCTTTCTTAATAAGAATTGGTGCAGGTGGTGATTTGATAACAAAAGTAAAACTTCTGTCTTCATATACATCAATAACAACAGGAATGATATAGCCTGCTTTATCTTGTGTTTGTGCATTGAACTGTTTACAGAAATCCATGATATTAACACCATGTTGACCTAAAGCAGGACCAACAGGTGGTGATGGATTTGCTTTACCAGCTTCAATTTGCAGTTTAATTTTTCCTACTACTTTCTTTGCCATTTTTGTCTCCTTTCGTGGTACAAACGGGTTTTCCCTTCCACGTTACTTATAATTATATTTTTTGTATTTGTTTATATTCTAATTCTACAGGAGTTTCACGTCCAAATATTGAAACGCTTGCACGTAATTTTGATTTATCAGGATAAACTTCTGTAATTTCTCCAATAAACTCTGCGAATGGTCCTGAGATAATTCTAACCTTATCGCCAACCTTAACATCAAGTTCAATCTTCTGAATTTGAGAACCAGCTCTGTTAATAATCTTTTTAATTTCACTATCTTTTGCAGGGATAGGTTTTTTAGCAGAACCAACAAACTTAGTTACACCTGCTGTATGTCTAACTACATACCAGCTATCTTCATCCATAATCATTTCAACTAGCACATAGCCTGGAAATATTTTTTCGTCTTTTTCTTGTTTCTTTCCACCTTTTATTTGTGTAACTGTTTTTTGTGGAACTTCAACTCTGAATATCTTATCAGCCATGTTCATATATTCAATACGTTTTTCAAGATTACCTTTAACTTTGTTTTCATACCCTGAATATGTATGAACAATATACCAGCGTTTTTCGCTTTTCTTTGCTGATTTTTTAACAGGAGCTTCTACAACTTCAGAAACTTCTTCAGTCATAACATCATCAACCTGTTCAAAATTTTCTTCGTTTTCAACCATTCTTTTCACCTATCTAATTGGGATTAGTCCCAACACTGCTTTAAAAATAATATCTATCAAATACACTGACACTGTAAACAAAAATACTATCATTACAACTGCTAACGTTTCTGCAATCACTTGTTTTCTTTCAGGCCAAGTTATTTTTGCCCATTCAAGTTTTACAGATTTTAAATATGCAATTATACCGTTAAGTGTATCGTTCATTGTTTTTCCTTTTTATATAATTCGCGCCCTGAAGGACTCGAACCCTCGACATCCGGTTTTGGAGA
>JAMPEO010000231.1 GCA_023665105.1 Candidatus Gastranaerophilales bacterium
TATATATTTCCTATGTATATATAAAGTATATCCTTTGCAAAAAATTGCCTTTTGTGTTTCTCTTTGTTAAGTTTTGTTAACGGTAATTATTTTTAAATCTATAAAGTGCTTTATTTTGGACATTTCAGAATAATGTAGTATAATTGGTGAGGATAGTTTAGAAGGAATATTATATGACTGAATATTATGTAGGTATGTCTTTATCTCCTGCATCAACCATAGAAACAGGTGTTGTAGTACTTGATGAAAATAATACACTCATACTTGTTGATAAATTGTTTTCTATGAATGATGTTCAATTTTTCTTTGATAATTTTTCTTCTTTAAAAAATTCTAAAGTATGTATTTCTTTGCCTTGGGATAATACATTGATGACAGGTAAATGGAGAATTCTATCAAAACCATACCAGATGGTAACAACACATGATGGTTTCTTGAATACAGAAAATTGGTTACAAAGATATTCTAATCGTGGTTGTGACTATATTAACAAAATGATATCAAACGGTATAGATGTAAAACGTTTTGATTTATATTTATCAAGATTAAAATTAAATCTATATTCTAATTTTAAGCAGCGTTCTCCTGCTGACTGTAAATTTTTGCAAAACATTTTAAAAAGTGAATTTGGATTTTCTGATATTCCTGCCAATATGATGCCGGCAGGTGCCTTAGAAGCTATTGTTGGTGCACTTGTTGCCCGTGCTTATGCGAATGAAGAAACAGAAAATATTTTCACTTTTAATAGTGTTGATGTAATAAATCTAAAATAGTATTAAAAACCTTGAATTTATTGATTATTTCATCAAAATAGGTTATATTAGTTTATATAGAATGGTTATCTGTAGAGGAAATATGATTAAACAAATTAGCGAAGATTCAATATTAACAATTTTTAATGCTCTTGCTACATCTGAGCAGGATTATAAAAATAAGTTAGAAAACTTGAAAAATGAAAATATTAGTTTGTCAGTTATTAACTGTATGAACGGATTATTGTTATATTTAAAAGGTGAATTTTCAACATCACTAAGTTATTTTAGAGATGCTGAAATTCTTCTAAAGGAAGGACATTCTCCGGTAGAAGATATTTTATATAATTTCATATTGGGATTTGTTAACTTTTGTGAGAAAAACAATAATTTATACATGCTTCATTATAACAAAGCAATGAGTACTGCCGAATCAAATAATTTTGAGCAATATATTACAAAACTTGAAGATACAATAAAGTTAATAAAGAATGGTAGTTTATATGTTTCATCGGTGAAAAATGATCCACTATTGGCACTTGTAAAGATTGGGCAAGCTGTAGCAGCAGAAAAAGATATTGATAAATTGATGCAAACTATAGCGGAAGAGGCTCGTGATGCTGTTCAAGCAGACAGATGTACTGTATTTTTATATGATGAACAAACTGATGAGTTATGGTCAAAAGTTGCACTTGGTTTAGGTAGTCAAGAATTACGTTTTAATGCTTCTCAAGGTTTAGCAGGACACGTGTTTAGAACAGGTGAAACGATTAATATTAAAGATGCATATTCAGATGATAGATTTAATAAAGCTATTGATGCAAAAACAGGTTATACAACAAAAACAATTCTCTGCATGCCAATAAGAAACATTCAACAAAAGATAATTGGTGCTTTTCAAATTTTGAATAAACTAAGCGGATATTTTACACCTGAAGATGAAGATATTTTGGTCGCTATTGGTTCAAGTGCAGGTATTTCTTTAGAAAATGCAAAATTATTTGCTAGACAAAACGAATTATTAGAAGAACAAAAAATTGTCTTTGATAGTTTTATCAGTACTCTTGCAGCATCTATCGATGCTCGTGATAAAATCACAGCTGGTCATTCTACACGTGTAAGAATGTATTCTTCTCTTATTGCTGAGCAATTTGATTTGTCAAAAGAAGAGATGGAAATAATTCAAAAAGCTGCAGCATTACACGATATTGGCAAAATTGGTATCAGAGATTCTGTTCTTCAAAAAGAAGGTAAGTTAACTCCTGAAGAATATAAGCATATTCAAGAACACGTTGAAATTACTCATAATATTCTTGAAAAAATTCACATGTCTGATGATTTTAAAATGATTACAGAAATAGCGTGTTCACACCACGAAAAATATGATGGAAGCGGTTATTATAGACATTTGAAAGGTGAAGAAATACCTTTTGGCGGCAGAATATTGGCTGTAGCTGACGTATTTGATGCGATTACTTCAAAAAGGCATTATCGTGATAAAATGCCTATTCAAAAAGTTATTGCTATTCTTATAGGTGATTCCGGTACACATTTTGACAAATCTATTGTTGATAAGTTCCTTAGTATACCTTTAGATAAAGTTGTTCAAGTATTCTTGACAGAAAATCATCTTGTTTTATCATCAGAGGATAGTTGTTTATTAGCTCAATACAATTTAAAATGTTTATACGACTCTATCAACTCTGAATTAAATAAAGAACTAGTTGCTAAATTTAATATGTATTACACCGGAATAGAGGCAGATGAATAAACGAATAGTTAAAACTTTAATATTAACGTTATGCTTGTTTTCTACAATACAAGTATCTTTTGCTATTGAAGATTTTTCTACTGATAATATTACATCACCTGTTCACAAAAAAGAATATGGCAAGGTTCAGTATAATGTAAAAGAGTTTAAAAAAAATACTGATGCTATTACTAATAAATTTGTGAATTTAAATATTCAATCTGCGTATGATGATATGACAAGACTCATATTGGATAATGAGGGAAACGATTACTATCTAATGTTACTTGCAGATAAGGCAACCTCACTTGGTTTTTTTGACCTTGCCAATGTTGCTTTTAGTAAAGTTTCTGATTATGAAATTGCAAGTGTTGATTCAGAAAATACTCACAAATTATATTTTCCACGTGTACGATTAACCCGTGCAGAAGTAATTGATTTGGCAGAAGCCTTTTCGAATATCCAATATAATGATAGAAGTCGCGAAGGCATAAAAGATATTCAAGATAAAATTCAATCATTGCTTACCAATGATTATGAACCTCGCACGATTGTGATGTCATGTATACAG
>JAMPEO010000232.1 GCA_023665105.1 Candidatus Gastranaerophilales bacterium
CAATACCTTCTTCATTAGCGGCTCTTGTTGCGTTTAGAGCGTCTTCAATTCTTAGCTTTCTTTCTTTTAGTTCAACTTCTGTAGCAGCACCAACTTCAATAACTGCAACACCGCCTGATAATTTAGCCATGCGTTCTTGAAGTTTTTCTCTATCATATTCAGAATCTGATGCAGCTATTTGTTTTTTGATTAAGCCTACACGTTCTGCAACCATAGCTTTTGTTTCGTCACCAACAACGATAGTTGTTTCATCTTTTGTTACAGTAACTCTTTTTGCTTTACCCATCATATCTGTAGTGATGTTTTCAAGTTTGATACCAAGTTCTTCTGTGAACATTTCGCCGCCTGTTAGGATAGCAATATCTTCTAACATAGCTTTTCTTCTGTCACCAAAACCAGGAGCTTTAACAGCAACAGCTCTTAAAACTTTTCTCATAGTGTTAACTACTAATGTAGCTAAAGCTTCACCTTCAACGTCTTCAGCGATTAACAATAAAGAACGACCATCTCTTGCAACTTGTTCTAGAACAGGTACAAGGTCAGAGATTAGGTTGATTTTCTTGTTAACACAAAGAACATAAGCATCTTCAAGAACTGCTTCCATTCTTTCAGCATCTGTAACGAAGTATGGAGAGATGTATCCTTTATCGAATTGCATACCTTCAACAACTTTTAGGTTAGTACCGAAAGATTTTGATTCTTCAACAGTGATAACACCGTCGTGTCCAACTTTGTCCATAGCTTCTGCGATAAGGTTTCCTATTTCAGGGTTGTTACCAGCAGAGATTGTTGCAACTTGTGCGATACCTTCTTTAGTATCAACTGATTTAGCTGTAGCTTTGATTTTTTCAACAGCGATTTCAACAGCTTTGTCGATACCACGTTTCATTGACATTGGGTTAGCACCTGCTGTTAGGTTCTTTAAACCTTCTCTAACGATAGCTTGTGCTAAAACTGATGCTGTAGTTGTACCGTCACCGGCAACATCGTTTGTCTTAGATGAAACTTCTTTAAGAAGTTGTGCACCTGAATTTTCAAGTCCGTCTTGAAGTTCTATTTCTTTTGCAATAGTTACACCATCGTTAACGATTTGAGGTGTACCAAATTTCTTTTGTAAGATAACGTTACGACCTTTAGGTCCTAATGTAACTTTCACGGCATCGGCTACTGCATCGATACCTCTAAGAAGAGCTTTTCTTGCTTCTTCTTCAAAAACTATACGTTTTGCCATTTTATTTCTCCTTTTATGAATTTAATTATCCTAAAACTGCTAAAGCATCTTTGATAGATAGAATTTTGTATTCAACACCATCCATTTTGATATCAGTGCCAGCGTATTTAGCGTAAAGTATAACGTCACCAACTTGAACATCCATTGGTTCTCTTTCTCCGTTTTCACCAACTTTGCCTTGACCTACAGCAACAACTTCACCTTTTTGTGGCTTTTCTTTTGCACTGTCTGGAATAAAGATTCCGCCTGAAGTTTGTTCTGTATCTTCAATAACTTTGATAACAATTCTGTCTGCTAACGGTTTAATACTCATTTATAAATCCTCCTTTTTAAAAACTATATTGTATACATTATAACTTTATACCAAAATCTATAAAAAATAAGAAATCTTAATGTTTTATTAAGATTTTAAGTTTTAACGAAAATGTTATTTCCCATTAACTATCTACAAATTATTAGCGAACTAATATCCGTTACCTTCATCCCAAAGTGAATCATCGTAATGAACAAGTTCTAAGTGGTCTATAATTAGCGTATCACCATTTTTGATACCTTTTGCTCTTAGTGCATCAAAAATTCCCATCGCTGTCATAATATGTTGCAGCCTTATTATTTGTTCAGGGTTTCTTGCATCTGTTACGCTTGCAAGACGTTTAATCTTTCCGCCCTGAACCATATATGTGCTCTTATCAAGTTTATAGATTTCAAATGCACTATCGTCATTGTTATAAGCACCTTCATCTTCTTCAACATGAACCTCTATCACAGGACGCTCTATTTCATCTACCTTCTGTGATACAAAATACATAAGTTCATCGATATTTTGTTTTGTAGCAGCTGACATAGTAAAAATTTCTTTATCAGGCAGCTGTGCTTTAAATTGAGCAACAATTTCATTTTTATAATCTTCGTCAACTACATCTATTTTGTTTAAAACAACTATTTGATAGCGATTTGCAAGTTCTTCCGAATGTTTTTTTAATTCGTTATTAATAATATTAAAATTCTCAAGTGGGTTCTCTTGTGTGATATCTACAATATGTATTAAAAATCTGCATCTTTCTACGTGACGTAAAAACTCATATCCAAGTCCGACCCCTTCGCTGGCTCCTTCAATAAGTCCGGGTATATCAGCGATTACAAAACCATCACCTGTTGGTTTCTTAACAACACCAAGATTTGGTGTTAGAGTTGTGAACGGATAATCTGCAATTTTAGGTTTTGCAGAACTAACAACACTGATAAATGTTGATTTACCTGCGTTTGGCATGCCAAGTAATCCTATATCAGATATAAGCTTAAGTTCTAATCCAACAAGTCTTTCAATACCAGGTTCACCCGGTTCACAGTATTGAGGAGCACGTTTTCTTGCAGTCGCAAATCTTGCATTTCCTCTTCCGCCTCGTCCGCCTTTTGCAATTAGAACAGTTTGCCCTGCTTCTGTAAGGTTTCCTATTACAGTACCTGTTTTATCATCTGTTATAACTGTTCCTAAAGGGACTTTGATATACAAATGTTTTGCACATCTTCCGTGCATACCTTTTATACCGCCGTTTTCTCCGCTGTCAGCTTTGAAAACAGAACGAAATTTGAAATCAAGCAATGTTGATAAACCCTCATCCGCAACAAGATATATGTCACCACCGTTGCCTCCGTCACCGCCTGCCGGACCGCCTTTATCAACATACTTTTCACGGCGCCACGCTACCATACCGTTGCCGCCTTTGCCTGAAACTATTTTTATTTTGGTTTTATCCAGAAACTGCATTCTGCTTTCCTTTTTGTGTTATTATTTTAGC
>JAMPEO010000233.1 GCA_023665105.1 Candidatus Gastranaerophilales bacterium
TTGAAAGCAGGTTTAGATTATTTAACAAATGCTAATTTTAATGATATAGAAGACGGTAGATATCTTATTGATGGTGTGGATTTGTATATAAATATACAGTCTTATACTACAAAGTCTGATGCGGATTTTGAAGCACATAGAGATTATATTGATATTCAATATATGATATCAGGTAATGAGAAAATTGGTGTTACAGATTATTCTACCTGTAAAACAACCATTGAATATAATTCAGAAAAAGATATTGAATTTTTAAGTGGGAATGGTGAATATATATCTCTCAATGCAGGTGAATTTATGATTTTATATCCTAAAGATGCTCATAAACCATCTATTTCATCTGATGTTGATAATCCTACAAATGTTAGAAAAGCTGTTGTAAAGGTTCATATCTAATTATTTTATATCAGGAAATAAATAATATTGTCCATTGGTGTTACGCCATTGTACATAACCTGTATATGTGTGTGATGTTACGTCAAGAATAGAAACAAGTATCCAATTGCCTTCTATGGATGTTAAGCGGATTTGTCTTGGGCGTGCCATTTTCCCTAATATTTGAGAGCTTTCCTCTGGTTGTGAGTGGATATCATTCATTCCGATAGGAGAGTTTTTTAATTGAATTAAGCCATATTTTCTACCATACATATTATAAAATGTTACCCAAGGTAAAAACTGAAAATCATCGTCCTTGTGAACCCAACCTTTCAAATTTTGGTTCTTGTCATAGATAACTTCCACCCAATCTTCGTCACAATCAGTTGCATAAACATAGCCCAATTCTTTTTGTGGAACAAGAACTCCAAACATATTATCAATTCTTGCACCAAACATCATGCTATAGTTAATATCTCTTTCAAATATAACTTTAGAGTCACTATTTGGTTGTGAGTAAACTACAAGCTTCTGTCCAGTCTGATACATACCGATTGATGTTGTAGGTATGTCATTAGTTGTCACCGGTAAAACATCCGCAAAAACTCGAAGTGAGGAGATAATAGCTATAATTAGTAAAAGTACTAATTTCTTCATTATTAGCCCTCTCTAAATGATACATCAGCAAAGGCTTTCTTTAGCGATGCTCGTACATTAGCCATTTGAGTTTCAACTATTTCGTCTGTCATTGTTGCATTTATGTCTTGCATTTTTATTCTGCAAGCAACACTTTTGAACCCGTCTTGAATATGTTCACCTTGATAGATATCAAATACGTCACAACCTTTAAACAGATTGTTTTGAACACCTTTTTGTATAACTTTTTCAAGTTCAGCATAACTTACATTGTTAGAAATTATAATTGCTAAATCACGTTGAACTTCTGGATATAGTGGAAGTTTTTTGTATCTAACAGTTTTCTCGTTGATAGCAGAAATTGCTAAATCTAAATCAAGTTTAAAGATAAACGAATCTTGTTTTATCTTTAACTTATCTCTTAATTCAGGGTTTACCTGACCGTAATAACCAATTACTTCAGGTTTCTTTCCTAATAATAACATTACTGCAGAACGATATGGATGTAGTACTCTATGTGTCTTTGCTAAATCAGAATCACTAAGAGGTACCACTTTTATTCTTTTAGTAATTCCAAGTTCATCCAGTAATTTATCCATAAGACCTTTTACTGTATAAAAATCAGTCTTATCTACAGATTCCCATTTACAGTTTTCGATTTCACCGCTAATGATACCTGCAAGTACTTGAGATTCTTTTACGCCTGAAGTCTTTTCAGTTGCAGATGCATTTTTTATATATGTTTTACCAATTTCATAACCCCAAAATACCTTTTGACCGTTGTCGTAGTTATATTTTAAACAGTTAAGCATATTTGCAGACAGAGTTTGTCTTAGCATAGTGAATTCTTCGCTATTAGGGTTTTCTACATAGATTGCGTTTTCTTCATCAAATGCGATATCAAATTGGTTTAATAACGGTTTCCCAATTAGAGATGTAGTTACCATTTCATTTAGCCCGCAAGAACGCATGATATCGTGTACTTTATGTCTGGTCTTTTCTTCAAGTGTTATAACTGGAGTGGCTGATTTGCTTGGAAGTGTTGGTGCAATCTTATCATATCCGTTAATTCTTGCGATTTCTTCAATTAAATCAACTTCTCTTGTAACGTCTTCGGCTCTAAATGTTGGAACTTTGAATTTTGCAGCTATTTCGTTACCGCCTAAATATTCAAATCCTAATCTTTCAAGTATAGTTTGACATTTTATAGGCTCAATAGTACAGCCTAATAATTTATTAACTTGAGAATATCTTAATGTTATTTCAGGTGTTTCAATTTTATTATTTCCTGTTTCTACGATCCCCTCAATCTTCGCATCTGCGTAATCTACTAATAATTGTAATGCTCTCATAAGACCAGGTTTAACAGCTTCAATATCAATGCCGTGTTCAAATCTTGCACTTGCATCTGAACGATAACCAATACTTCTTGAATTCTTTCTGTTTGTTGCAGGAGTGAAGTATGCAGCTTCTAATGCAATGTTCTTAGTATTGTTATCAACCTCAGAATTTGCACCGCCAAATACACCGCCTACACAAACTCCTTCTGTTTCTGTCGCAATAAGCACTGTATCATTTGTACATTGTCTTTCAACTTCATCAAGAGTTGTTATTTTTTCACCGTCATTTGCTCTTCTTACGCATAAGTAGTTGCCAATTTTGTCTAAGTCAAATGCGTGAAGTGGTGTTCCGTATTCAAGCAATACATAGTTTGTGATATCAACAACATTGTTAATAGATCTGATATCTGACGCAAGTAGTCTTTTTTGCATCCAATCAGGAGATTGTTTTATTGTAACATCTTTTACAACTCCTACAGAATAATATTTGCATACATCTGTATCTTTTATTTCTACTTTAAAGCTGTCTGTTGAGAAATCTTTGGTTGGTTGTAAATAAGAGAAATTTAACGGTCTGTTAAAAATTGCAGATAATTCTCTTGCAATACCTACTACAGAGAATTGGTCGCCTCTGTTAGCGGTTGGTGCAACATTTAATACTATATCTTTT
>JAMPEO010000234.1 GCA_023665105.1 Candidatus Gastranaerophilales bacterium
ACAAACCGGCAGACAAACCGGCAGACAAACCAGCGGACAAACCGGCAGACAAACCGGCAGACAAACCAGCGGACAAACCGGCAGACAAACCAGGAGATAAGCCTACTGACACAAAACCTATAACAGGTAATGAACTATGGAACTTCTTACAAAATACCTCTGGAGCAAGTATCAATGCTACTGCAACAAACAACGCTGCAACTCATAAAACAATATCAGGTAGCATTAGATTAGGTGCTGCACACGGTGGTACAGGACCAGATAAAGCACAACACGGTGGTGAGAAGGAGAATGAAAAAGATTTCCCTAACTCATTTACCATAACAGACACATCTTTGAATCCAAATGGTAACCAATATACATTTGAATTTGTCAGGGTAAATGACGATGGAAAACCTGTATACGTCATAAAAGATGAAGAGCAGTCAGCTGATGATGCTACAAGCGGTCAATCAGTTACAGCAAATACAACATTTGCACATGGAAATGAATTCATAATTGATGGCATTTCAGGTAACACATTAACTCTACATACAGAGGCTGGTAGGAAATCATATTCAATAGACAAATAAAAAAGAGGCTTATGCCTCTTTTTTTATTACAACGTTGGCAGATTGATACCGTTTGTTTTTAGGATTACTATAACTGCGATTATCACAATACCTATCAAGATATCAAGCACTTTAAACAATCTTGAGAAAATTTGGTAGCTTAGCCAGAACGCAGGGATTGCAAGCCACAACCAGTTGTAGTCTGCTAAAAACCAACTGTTCACATAGAATCCTACTCCGAATGTTATTAGTGCTGCACCCAACGCACTAAATAATATACTCTTTATCATACTTTCTCCTTCTTACTGCAAATAATAGAATCTAAATTCTATATTGCAGACAATGTAAATATTTCGTAGATTTCTTCGTCTGAAAGTTCTGTGATAATCTTTTCACCTTCAAATACTGCCATATCGGCAAGTTCTTTCTTAGACTTCAACATCTCATCAATCTTTTCTTCAAAAGTTCCGAGAGTAATCATCCTATGAACCATTACATTGCTTGTCTGACCGATTCTATAAGTTCTGTCGGTTGCCTGCTCTTCAACAGCAGGATTCCACCACAAATCATAATGAATAACATTTGTAGCTTTAGTAAGGTTCAAACCTGTACCACCGGCTTTCAAAGATAATACCATAATATGGTTATCGTCCTTGTTTTGGAAATCTTCAATAAGCTTTTCACGCTGACCAACAGTCAAAGAGCCATGGAAGAATAACGGTTCTTCATTAAACTCATCTGCTAATATCCTTGTAAGAATTTCACCCATCTCTTTATATTGAGTAAAGATAAGAGTCTTTTCATTGTTATCCAAAATAGAGCCAACAAGGTCAACACATTTTTCCATCTTACCAGACATTTCTTTTGTCATCTCACCAGCTTTCAAGAACTGATACGGATGGTTACAAATCTGTTTCAAAGATGTAATAAGTTTGAAGATATTACCACGTCTGTTAACACCTGTAAATCCGCTAATCTTTTCCATCATCTCATTAAGAGTTTTTTCATAAAGCAATGTTTGAGCCTTTGTCAAATAACAATAATCATTGATAACAACTTTATCCGGCAAGTCAGATATAACAGATTTATCGGTTTTCAAACGTCTCAAAACGAACGGAGAAACAGACATCTTAAGTTTAGATGCTCTTGATTTTTCTTTAAATCTCTCAATAGGTATAGCATAACTCTTTTGGAACTCTTTCAACGAACCCAAATAACCTGTATTGATGAAATCAAATATACTCCACAACTCGGTCAGCCTGTTTTCCACAGGAGTACCTGTCATCGCAATTTTAATATCTGACTTAAGAATCTTGATAGACATAGTTTGAGCTGTATCAGGGTTCTTGATATTTTGTGCCTCATCAACAATAATCATACCCCAAGTTTTTTGTTTCATCTCTTCGATATCTATACGCATAATTGCATAAGTCGTAAGAATAACATCAAGCTTAGTATCAAGTTTTCTATCCAAGCCGTGATATTTACCCACTTTCAAATCAGGAGCAAACATCTGAAGCTCTTTCATCCAGTTCCCCATCAATGTAGTAGGACAAATAACCAATACCGGTTCTTTAAGTTTCTTTTCTTCCTTAAGCTTCAAAATAAGACTGATAACCTGAATAGTTTTACCAAGCCCCATATCATCTGCCATACAGCATCCGAAACCTTTTGAAACATTTGTCCATAACCATTTTAGACCAGTTTGTTGATAAACACGAAGTTCACCTTTCAAGTCTTTAGGCGGATCAACTTCAACAGCCTTAGAGAAGTCTTTGATTACATTCGCATAAGCTTCATCATAATTGAACTCATAATCTTGGATACGACCTGACATAGAAGCGTGAAGCAGCTGCAATCTTGTCATCTTTTTATGATCTGCAGTAAGAATCTGTTCTGCAAGCTTCTTACCCTCTTCTTTATCAACAAGTACATACATATCTTTGTACTTGATTAAACCGTTATTTGCTTCAACAAGCTTGTTAAATTCCTCAATAGAGATTTTTTCATCACCAAGTGCAACTTCATAAGAAAACTCAAGGATATCATCCAAAGAAATTTTGCTTGATGAAACCGTATTAAAGATATCCATTAGCTCGCCTGAACGTGATGCCTTAACCTTAGCATTGATAGAAGCTCTCGGAATAATGATGTTATTCAACTCTTCCGGTAACACAACCTCTATCTGTGCTTTCTGCAAATAATAAGATGTTTGAGCAATAATCTTATAAACTTCGCTTAAACTAAGTTTCAAAGACAAATTCTCGTTTTCAAACAATGTTTCTAATTCAGGCATATATCTGTTTGCAAAGTTCAACTGTTTTTCTACAATCTTGGCAATATCAGCACTCTCCGCATCCCAAACCTGTTCTTTTTCATATAATTCATCAATAAGAACAGAATCATTAAGTTTTCTGTTTTTAATATATATTTTAAGTTCAAAATCATCACCC
>JAMPEO010000023.1 GCA_023665105.1 Candidatus Gastranaerophilales bacterium
ACTTCAATTCTGATAGAATGGTTGTTGAATACTACAACAGATTATATAAGCCAATCGCTCATGATGATTCTTGCACAGGTGAAGAAAAGAAAGAAATGAATATTTCTGAATCTCCTACATTTGATGCTTGGACATATTCTAATATTAAGTAATAACTTAGTTGTTATAATGAAAAAAGAGGGTAAGATTTCTTATCCTCTTTTTTGTTTTACTGTATTTTTCTAGTATTTATTACGTTATGTGAAATTTGTTTACAATTTTTTACATTAGTTTTTCATCTTAAAATTAAAGATTTTTTATGCATGTTTATCACCCCGAAAACTAAATATAATAGAATTTAAAAAACAATTATATAATAAGTCTATTATGCAAAAAACAATCAAAAAGTGTATTAATATTTACTTTATATTTAAAAAAAATATGGCAATTTTTAATTTGACGGGCTTTTAAATAAGAGTGATGGTTGGTATAATCCTCATGTAAACCTTGGTAGTATGTGTATTTTATGATAAATCAAGTTAGTACAAGAAATAATATAAATAGTAATATTCAAGTCAACAACCGAAATAAAAGCAAAAGACAAGATAGCAGTCCTAGTTTTAACGGTGGTATTGGTGATGCTGCAATAAAAGGTATTCAATATTGTGAAAAGAATCCTATGTTAAATGTTGCAGTAATTGACTTGGCTACTGCTATTGTTCCAAGAAGTATTTGGGAATCTTTTACAAATATTTTTGCAGGCTTTGAAGCATTTAGAAGAGAGTCATCTGGTTTAATTATTAACTGTTTATTACCTGGATATGTAGCGTGGGGTGCTGCAAAATTAGTTAATAAAGCGATAATGGGTAATAATGCTGACATGTCAAGCTGTTGGGCAGGCAAAGATTCTATAGACAAAGTATCGGATTATTATAAAAATGCTCATGAAACAGAAGCTTATGCTGATGGTATGGCTAAGTTTAATGATGCTAAAAAGGCAAGAGTATATGCTACTCACTATAACATGCTTAATGATGCATCAGGTGTTGATGGTGAAGTGGTTAAGAAATTCAGAGATATTGATGGATTAAACATTTCTGAAGCAGCGGAAAAATTAACCAATGCGACATTTGAAGAACCTAAAAAGATATCATTTGGTCAACGTGTTAAAAATCTTGGTAATAGCATTAGTAACATGTTTAGCAAGAACAAAGAGGCAAGACCTTTAACTCTTCTTGAAGAAGCATATCATGATGTTGCAGGCAAAACTCATATAACAGAAAGTGTTACATTTGGAGAAGGTGAAAAAGCTCTTGTTAGCAATTTGAAATCAACAATGCAAAATTCAACAAAACTTATGAGAGGTTTTGTTAAAGACGGAGTTGAAAATCCTGAACAAATAGCAGTTTTTGCTAAAAAAGCTAAAAAATTAGTTAATGCTAAGAGTGGAATTGCAATGCTTTTGGTTCTTCCTTTAGCTGCAACTGCTCAATCTATCAACAGATGGATTACAACGAAATCATCCGGTGTTGAAGGTGCACCTATTTATGATGATTATGCTAAGAAAAAAGATGAACAGCAAAAAACACCTGAACAAATAAAAGCTGATAAAGCTGCATTATTGAAACAGAAATTTATTTCAATCGGATCTATGGTTGGTGTAGCAATGCTTTCTATGATGAAGTTACCAACATTATCTACTTTGAAAAATATTTTCCAATTCAAAGGTCAGTTCCCTACAATGGATCAGGCAAGAGCAATTTCTACAGTTACGTTTGGTTCTCGTATGGCTGTTGCTGATGATAAAAACGAACTTGAAGAAGCTACAACAAGAGATATTGTTACTTTCTCAAGTATGTATTTCTTGGGTGATTATGCTGCAAAAGGTTATGCATCTTATCTAGAAAATTCTAAAGGTGTTAAATTGTTAAATAAAACAAAACCGGTTAAGAAGGATGCTAATATATTCAAGAAGTTTGGTAATTGGGTCGTTAATACTCATTTGAAATCAACAGACGAGTTAGCTGCTGACGGCACAAGAAGTCTTGAGCAAATGAAGAAACTTCGTGCTAAATGTCAAATGGTTAATCTTGGTTCATCATTATTGATATTGGGATTGATTGTCCCTGTATTTACCAGAATGAAAACTAAAAAGAACCATGCAAAAGATATTGCAGGAGCAGGGGTAAATAATACAGTTAATCAAACCACAAATAATGATGTGCAAAATAAACAACAAACAAAAGTTTGTGAACAAAAGTTACAATATTCTAAAAATCATGGCAAATATACAAATTTACAAACCTTTAAAAGATTAGTAGAAGAAAGTTAGTCGGAATGAATAGTAGTATTAGTGTAGTAAGAAATCAACAACGTAATATATCACAAAAACAAGAAGCCCAAAATAGAAACCAAAACAACAATAAAAATGTTTCATTTAAAGGGGTTACTCCGCTTTTTGATTATCTTGCAACAAACCCGGTATGGGGTGCAACAGCTGTCGATGTTTTATCAATGGGCGGACCAAGAACAGTTATTGATACTAAAAAAAGAGGTGCTGCAGCAGGTGCAGAAACAGGTTTTAGAGAATTCTCTTCAACCGTAAATGATGCTGCTGTAGGGGTATATGGTTTACTTGCCGGTACTATTTTGGCTGGCATGCTTTCTAAAACATTTGGTTTGAAAGATCCACAAAGAATCTTTGCATCAAACGATTCTATTGATGTTCATACTAATAAATGGAAAGCTAACAACGGTGATGTTGATAAGTATATCAATGATTATATTGATAACTTTAGAGGTTATAATCCAACTCATGCAAGTGCTGATGCTGAGGGTTATGTAAAAATTGCTGATACTCACAGACAATCTATTTTTGAAGATATGAAGACTCTTGCTCAAGATGGATTATCTAAGAAAGATAGAAAAGTTGTTACAAATAGACTTAACGCAAGAATCCTAGAAGCAACAGGTGCTGAAAATCAAGCTATCTTGAAGCATGGTGATAAAGCTACAACGGCTTCTGTTTCTACTATGACAGATGACTTCTATCGTTTAACAAAAGCTATAAAAGAAAATAAATCTACCGGTACAATGGAAAAATTTGTATCAAGACTTAAAGCATTTGGTAAGAGTCGTGCCGGTTTAGGTTTAGGTCTTGCTATTGCTATATCTGCAAGTGCTCAGCCAATCAATGTTTATCTTACTAAAAAGAGAACAGGATGTGACGGTTTTGCGGGTATGCCTGGCAGAGAAAAAGATAATTCTTTGGGCTTTAAAGCGATGAAAGCTGGTTCGGCTGCTGCTATGGCAGGACTTGCTTTAATGACTATGAAAGCTAAACCTAGCCAAGTTTTAGATAAAGTTTTATATAAAGGTACAGCACCTACTATAGATCAGTTCAAGGCGTTATATGCTACAACAATCTGTTCAAGAATGCTTGTTGCAAGAGATAAGGATGAGCTTAGAGAATGTGATACTAAAGATATTTTAGGATATTTAAACTGGCTTGTTCTTGGTAACTTTGTTAACAAGGGTGTTGTTATGGCAATGCAAGATAAAGACAATCCACTGATTAAACATACTGAATCTTCATCTGGCGGAGTTATGGAAAAACTCTTTGGTAAAAAAGTAGCAAAATTCTTTAATAGTGATATTGCATCCAGAAAAGAAGTTCTTGCAGAAAGTTTGAATGCTGAAGGAAAATCTATCATTAAAGCTGATGGTAAGGCTATGAAACTTAGTGAAATGATTAAGGCTTTACCAAAGAATAGTGCAGCGAAAAAACAGCTTAGAATATTAAATATCGGTCAAATTGCTAACTATGCATATTCTTGTGCAGTATTAGGTTTAGGTATTCCTAGTTTAAATATTGCAATTACGGAATCATTAGAAAAGAAACGTAAAGCTAAAAAAGCTACTGTTGTAATGACGCAGAATAATCAAAACTTTGTAGATAATAAATCAGGTATGTCTGCACTTAACTCAATGAAATCGCATAGAGCTAATTAGTTATTTTGTAAAAAAAATTAATATTAGTCATCAGGTATATTCACAAATGTTATATAAAGATGATATGATTGTTTTATGACAAATTTAGAAGAGTTATATTGTGAAGTGCCCCCTACAAAGTTAAGGCACAAAGAAGAAAAATTTAGACCTGCAAGAACATCACCTTTTTGGTTATGGGTTGCTGATAGATTCTTTTACGGAATGTTAGAAGATAGATTCTGTGCATTCAGATATAAAGGTTATGAAAAATTTTTGAATAGAGAACAAGATGTTCCTATTATATTCTTTGCACCTCATAGCAACTGGTGGGATGGCATTGTTGGATATAATATTTGTAATCGATTATGTAAAAAAGAAATCAGATTGATGATAGAAGAACTTAATCGTTTCCCTCTTCTAAGACGTGGCGGTGGGTTTAGTGTGAACAAAAAATCACCGCAGGCTTCTATGCGTTCTCTAAAGTATTCTGTAGATGTTTTAAGAGATTTAAATAATATTTTATATCTATTTCCTCAAGGGATTATTAAACCGCCTAATTTTAGGCCAATAGAGTTTCAAACAGGTTTGTCATTTGTTGCTGAAAAGGCAGCTAAAAAATATGGAAAAGTTAATCTTATGCCGATTGCTGTTAATTATTTCTTCTTGAGAGATAACAGACCTGAGGTTTGGGTTGAGTTTGGTGATATAATACAGCTTGCTGATGGTAAAATTAACAGAAAAGAATATTCTGAATATCTTGCAAAAGAGCTTGAAACACTGTGCGATAAACAAATGCAAGATATTTCTCAAGCAAAGTTTGCAGGTTATGAAACGTTGTTTCAACAAAAACTTAAATGGTATAGAGCTTTTGAACAACATTTAAAACGTATTAAAATAAGAAAAGATAAAGAAGATTAAAATCTATATAAATTAGGTGGAAGTTATGAATAAAAAATTCAGGTTTTTAACATCTGGCGAAAGTCATGGTAAATGTTTGACTGCAATAATAGAAGGTGTTCCTGCAGGTTTTCCTATTTCTGTTGATGAAATAAATGTGAATTTATCCCGTAGGCAACAAGGTTACGGCAGAGGCGGAAGAATGAAAATCGAAACTGATAAAGTTGAGATTAAATCTGGAATCAGGCATGGTGTTACCACAGGAGCACCGATATGTTTGGAAGTTAAAAACAAAGATTACGAAAATTGGGAAGCAGTTATGACCCCTGATGAAGTTAATCTTTCTGATGAGAATATTAAAAAGCTTATTGATGAAAAAACTTTTACAAAACTTCGTCCGGGACATGCAGATTATGCAGGTTCTGTTAAGTATGCTTTTCAAGATTTAAGAAATGTTCTTGAACGTTCAAGTGCAAGAAAAACAGCGGTTGAAGTTGCTGTTGGTTCTGTTGCTCAACAAATTTTGAAACAATTTGATATAGAGGGATGTGTTACTGTTACGAGAATTGGAAAAGTTTATAATACAAAATTATCGCCTGATTTTGATGAGGTAAAAAGATTGGCTGATGAATCAGAAGTTAGATGTTGGGATGTAGAAACTTCTAAACTCATGAAAGAAGAAATTGATAAAGCCAAATTAGATGGCAATACTCTTGGCGGAGAGTTTGAAGTTGTTTATAGAAACTTACCTGTCGGTTTAGGTTCTTATGTTCATTATGATAGAGCCTTAGATGGTTTGCTTGCACAAGCGGTTATGAGTATTCCTGCTGTGAAGTCTGTTGAGATTGGTGCGGGAAAACTAGCGGGTGAATTATATGGAAGTGAAATGCATGATGCTATTTATAATGAAAATGATTTACTTGTTAGAAAAACAAATAATGCCGGTGGTATTGAAGGTGGTATGACAAATGGAGAGAATGTTGTTGTTAGGGGTGTTATGAAACCTATTCCGACAATGATTAAACCTTTACCTACTGTTGATATAAGTGATAATTCAAATACTGAAGCTCATTTTGAACGTTCTGATACTTGTGCTGTTCCGGCATGTGCTGTTGTTGCAGAAGCAAGGGTTGCTATTGTTCTTGTTGATGAGTTTTTAGATAAATTCGGCGGGGATAGTCTGACAGAATTAAAGGCTCATTATGAATACTAATATTGTACTTACAGGGCTTATGGGTGCCGGTAAATCAACAGTGGGACGTAAACTTGTGGGTTCACTTGATAACTATTCATTTATTGATATAGATGAAGAAATTGTTAGACGTGAGAAAATGAGTATTTCTGGTATTTTTAAGTTAAAATCAGAAGATTATTTTAGAAACTTGGAAACAGAAGTAATAAAAGAATTTGCTAAAAAAAATAACTATGTTATTTCTATTGGTGGTGGTGGTTTTGAACAAGAAGAAAATAGAGAAGTTCTGTTAGAAAATAGTAAAGTATTTTATTTGTATGCATCTGTTCAAACTCTTTTTGAACGAATAAAAAATGACAATTCCAGACCACTTTTGAAATGCGAAAATCCATTACAAAAATTGTCGGATTTACTTGAAACAAGAGAAAAAAATTATAAAAAATCACATTTTATTATTGATACAACTGATAAAATGATTGATGATATTACGAGAGAGATTTTGGAGAAAATATAATGTCAGAAGCAGCTATTATGGTAAATATACCTTCAAGTGAAGAAAGAAATTATCCTATCTATATTGATGATGAAAGTATTTCTGTGTTGCGAGAACGTCTTGATGCTGAGACAACCGGTAAAAAAAGACTTGTTGTTATTTCTGAAAAAGTTTATAAATTGTACAAAACTGAATTAGGTTTTGCTAATGATGAACTTTTTATCTTGAAAGATGGTGAGGTACAAAAAAATATTAAAAATTTTGAGAGAATAGTTAAGAAAGCAATCGAATTAAAACTTTCTCGCAAAGATTTTATTATTGCGATTGGCGGTGGTGTAGTTGGTGATATGGCAGGTTTCGTTGCATCAACATATATGCGTGGAATATCTTTTATTCAGGTTCCGACCACACTATTAGCTTGTGTTGATTCTTCTGTTGGTGGTAAAACAGCGATTGATATGCCGAATGGTAAAAATTATGTAGGTGCATTTTATCAGCCTCGTGCTGTTTATATAAATCTTAATTTCTTAAAAACACTTGATGAAAAACAATATAAATCAGGGTTTGGAGAAATAATTAAGTATGCCTTTATCGAAAAAGATTGTAAACATACTGAATATTTTAATTTAATAGAAATTTTAAAAACAAATATAGAAAAATATAAAACAAGGGATAATGAGTTTTTAAAACAAATAATTAAAATATCTCTGGAGCTTAAGGCTTCTGTTGTTATGCTTGATGAAAAGGAAGGTGGGCTAAGAAAGATTCTTAACTTAGGGCATACATTTGGACATGCTTTGGAAGAAGAAACGCATTATAAACGTTATACGCATGGATTTGCTGTAGTTCAAGGGATTATGTATATTTTTGATTTTGCTTTGAAAAATAGTTTTTGTGATAAAAGTTATTATGATTTAGCCTTTGAACTTATGCAAAAATATGGTTATTCACGTGATAAATATAAGTTTATAAATAAAAAGAATCTTGTCCGTCTTATGTCGGCTGATAAGAAAGCTGATAATAATATTATTACCTTTATTGTTCCGACAAAATATAGTGAAGTTATTGAATATAGGTTAGAGAACTTATCTCTTTTAAATTAAGTATGCATATTCATACAACGGGTGTTCTATAATAAAAAAATTTATTGTATAATCGGTGTATGATAAATGTTCAAAGCATAGTAGAAAGAATACGTGAAATTATTGACGACGAGAATTCTAAACAGCTAAAAGAGACTCTCGACGGATTTCACGCTGCCGATTTGGTTGATATTTTTGATGAATTAGAACCGCAAGAACGATTGGCTTGTTTTAAACAGTTGGAAGAAGAAAAAGCTTCTGATTTGCTTGAATATTTACCTGCCCAACTACAAGTTGAATTGCTTGGTGAGATTGATGAAGAATTGGCTTCAAGACTTATTGCAAAGATGCCTCATGACGAAGCTGCGGACGTACTTGGGGATATGGAAGAAGATGAATCTCAATCATATCTTGATAAACTTCCTGATAAATTCTCTTCTGAGGTTCGAGAACTTTTAACATATAATGAAGAGTCTGCCGGTGGTATTATGAACCCTGTTGTGCTTACTGTGAGTGCAGAATCTGATGTGAAAGATGTTCTTGATACTATCAGGCAAAAAGCTGAAAAAGATAATTTAGATTTGTATTATGTATATGTTGTAGATAAACAAAATCACTTGCTTGGTGTTGCTTCGCTTAGAAAGTTGCTTACATCTCCGATAAGACAAAAAATTACTGAACTTATGACACGTGATATTGTAAAACTTCACGTTGATGATAGGCAAGATTATATTGCTGATGAATTTATGAAGTATCAGTTTAGTGCTTTGCCTGTTGTCGATTTTTATAATCGTTTGAAAGGTATTGTTACTTGGGACGATGCTCAAGATATTGTTGAAGAAGAAACTACTGAAGAGATTTATACATCTTCAGGTATTGCGACAGAATTGGTTGAAGATGAGGATGATATCTTAACAGGGAATTTATTCCATGCTGTGAAAGCTCGTACTCCGTGGTTATTTATTACGCTGATTGGTGAGTTTTTTGCAGTTAACGTTGCAAATCATTTTAATGGAACATTAGCGATTCTTCCTGTTATAGCTATTTTTATGCCATTACTTATGGGCTTAGGTGGAAATATTGGTATTCAAAGTATTACATTGATTGTACGCGGTCTTTCTACCGGTCAAATTACGTTAAAGGCAGCACTTCATCATATTGGTAGAGAAACCTGTGTAGGGTTTTCAATAGGTTTGTTATTTGGTTTATTAGTAACTATGGTTACTTGGGGATGGCAGCATTCTATTGGACTTGGTGTTATAATCGGACTTTCAATGGTTATAAATATGATGAGTGCAACGCTTATTGGTGCGTTAACACCATTTGTACTTAAAAAACTTAAGATAGATCCGGCGATTGCATCCGGACCGGTTATTGCGACGGCTATTGATGTTATAGGGTTGTTTGTGTATTTCTCTCTTGCAACTCTTTATCTGATTCATATTAAATAAAATATTTATTTTTCTATGGTTTTTATGTTAAAATAAACCTGTTGGGGGAAAGTATGACGATAGAATTAGAACAAAAACAAGGTTTAATTGCAGGTGATGGTCTTTTACCTGTAAAGATGGCTCAATATGCTAAAGAAAATGGTTTTGAAGTAGTTTGTATATCATTATCATCTGATAATTATAAAGAGTTAAAAAAATATTGTTCTAAAGTTTACTCTTGTTGTCCGGGAGAAGCTAAAAAAATGGAACAAATTTTACGTGATGAAAATATAAAACAAGTAACATTTTTAGGAAAAGTTAGTAAAAGTATTCTTTTGAAGCGACCTAAGTTTGATTCTAAGGCACTTGATTTTCTAAAAAAAGCTGTAAGGCTTAATGATGATAAAGTAATGCTTATGATTATTGAAGAACTTGAACAGATTGGTGTTACGGTTCTTGATCAAACAATTTTCATTAAAAATTTAATGATTCCTTCCGGTATACTTGGAAAGACCCAGCCAACAAAAGAACAAATAGAAGATGTTAATTATGGGTATTGGCTTGCTAAAGAAACCGGTAAGCTTGATATTGGACAATCTGTTGTTATAAAAGATAAAATGATTATGGCAGTTGAAGCTATTGAGGGTACAGATAAATGTATTCGTCGTGGTTGTAAGCTTGCGAAAAAAGAAGCTTGTATTGTAAAGGTTGCTAAACCTAAGCAAGATAAGAGATTTGATATTCCTGCTATCGGGCTTAGAACTCTTAAAACAATGAAAAGATATAAAGCTAAACTTATTGCTGTTGAAGCAAATGAAACAATTATTGTGGATCAAGAAAAAACAATTCAATATGCAGATAAGCACGGTATTGTTATTATGGCGGTATAATGAAAAAATTATTTATTGTAACCGGTGAATATTCAGGCAGTATGCATGCAGTAAGGGTTGTTGAATGTCTTAAGGCAAAATATCCCGATATTGAAATTGAGGGAATTGGGGACGAGAACCTTGAAAAAGCAGGGGTAAAACTTTTTTGCAATCATTCAAAAATGTCTGTTGTTGGTTTAAGTCCAAAGATTTTATTTGATCATATTACTTTAGGAAAAAGGCTTGTTGATTATCTTACACAGGATTATAAACCAGATTTAGTCTTAATGATTGATTATGGTGCATTTAATTTGAATGTATCAAAGTTTCTCAAAAAACGTGGTATGAAGATTTTCTATTATATCCCTCCTCAAGTTTGGGCAAGTAGAAAATGGCGTATCAATGTAATTAAAAAGAATATTGATAAAGTGCTATGTATATTTCCATTTGAAGTTGAGATGTATAAGAGTCTCGGTATTGATACACATTATTGTGGACATCCTCTTGTTAAACAGCTTCCGGAAAAAGCTGATAGGGATTTATTCTTTGAAAAACATAATCTTGATAAAACTAAGAAGCTTGTTTCAATATTTCCCGGTTCAAGAGAATTTGAATTGAAGTTTTTGATGAAGTTATTCTTGAAGTCAGCAAAATTACTTCAAAAATTTCACCCTGATATTCAGTTTGTAATTTCTCATGCACCTAATTTGTCAGATAAGGTTTATGATAAATATCTTAAAGGTGATTCATCTTTTAAAGTTATAAAAGGTGAAAATCAGGCATTGCTAAGTGTGTCGGATGCCCTTATCTTGGCTTCCGGAACAGTTGCTTTGGAGGCGGCACTTTATGAGGTGCCGATGATTATTTCTTATAAAGGACCGTTGTTGTTCTTTTTAATATTTTTATTGGTTAAATGTACAAGTATGGTTTCGTTACCAAATGTTATACTGAATAAATATGTTGTTCCTGAAATATTACAATATTATGCAACTCCTAAAAATATTTCAGGTGAAATAGAAAAGTTGTTATACGATAGCGAGTATAGAGATAAACATATACAAGGTTTATCAGAGGTGAAAGAATTATTATCTGATAAATATTCAGCACAAGAAGTTGCAAGTGTTATTGGAGAAAATATATAAAAAAAAAGAGATAAACAAATTTTGTTTATCTCTTTTGGTATGTTTATTATTTTATGATTTTTTAGTTCTGTTTACGGGTAATTTCCCGTATTGTGCAATTTGTTCATCTGCAAGTGCTGAATAAATTGCTTTTTCATCTTTTGCTCTGAACGGTTGTTCTTTTGTTGCATTAGATTTTGCATTCATAACTTTTTTGTTTGTATTGTCTAATGTTTCAATAATATCTCTGATATTATATTTTCTTGTTCCATCTTCGTTTTTGACTTTTAACATATAATTTACAAGACGTTTATTTTTGCCGTTGATTCGTCTGTATAAACCGAGTGCTTCTTCATTTTTAACACTTTTAGATTTACTAAATGTTCCTGCTTTTCTTTCGGCAGCTCTTGTTTCTTTGATAGATTCGAAGATTTCAGGAAGCATACCTAATCTCATTTTTGTTGCTTTGTCTGCGTATGCTCTTGATTGATCAGCATAAACATTTTGTCCTAGTTTCTTTTCAATAACGTTATTCACATCAGAAATTACTGCCAACTTTTTTGCTGATGGTTGTTTTGCTATACGTTGTTTGAATAGATGTCTGAATGTTTTTTCAGGTTTAGAAACGTTATCTGCTGTTTTAATTTCTTGTGCTGCAGGTTGTTCGATTTCTTTTACCATATTTATTTCAGGAAGTTTGAATTTGTTTTGGGGAGCAAGCAATTCTTCCATTGTTGGTAATTTAACAGCTTTCTGCATAGGTTTTGGTTCTAAAGCAGAAAAATGATATATAATTGCAGGTAGGTTTGATTGAATTGATGGTGTATCAGCTTTTTCTGCACCTTGTTTTACTTGTATTTCAGGAAGCTTAAACTTGTTTTGCGGAGCAATTAGCTCTTCCATTGATGGTAGTTTAATTTGTGGCTGCACAGGTTTTGGTTCTAGTGCAGGGAAACGATATATTATTGCCGGTAAATTAGATTGTGTTGCCGGTGCTGCTGCTTGTGTTACAGTCTTTTTTACAGGTTGTTTTTCTTTTGCAGTTAATGTAAACATTGTTTCTCTTGGTTGTTTATCAACATAAACCAAGTTTTCTGCATAAACTTTTTCATCAGGTGTTTTTACAAAAATATTTTTTACAGATTTTAGTATTCTACCTGATATTGAATGTGGTTCATTTCTGTAAAAGTTAAAAATGCTTCTTGAAGCGTTCCAACTGTTTCCTACTTTGCTGAGTTTTTTTACGTCACGATTAAGAACATCTATTTCAACATTATTCATCAATGTTATATAATCTTCGGCATCTTTCAATTTTGTATCAGTTTCAGAAAGTTTTTTTACAAACTTAGAAACTTTAGGATTTTCATCCATCATTTTGAATAATGTTGAAATACTTTCGATTTCATTTTCGGCGTAAGCATCTCTGTGACCACAGTTTGGATATGCTTCTAAAAATGCCATTCTTGCCGGAGCATTCTTTTTTGTAGTAGTTCTATAAATGTCTAATAATAGTTCTTTCTCTTCGCCTAATTCTTTTGATTTAAAGTGCATTTTCTGAGTTAATGTATGAAAAACATCTACACCTTCTTCACTGAAACCTTCCATCAATTCTTCTCTTTTGAATGGAGCATCTTTGTCGATATAAATCATCGCTTTATCAATGATTTGTAATTTTTTTGCGTGATCTTTATCATAAGAATTTTGTGCAATATGCTTATCAAGTTGTTTAATAACATTTTCGTCATCTGCGTGAGTTTCAATATATGGTTTGAATTCTTCAAATTTTTCCATATATTGTTGTCTGTTTGGTGATTCTAATAACTGCATAGTTATTCTTTTAGAATTTCCGGTTTGACGTAAGCTATCGTATATTTCTCTAGCTTTTTTGATTTGTGATGAACTATCTTCTAAGATGGTGAAACATGTATTTGCTTCTGTTACACTCATTTCGGTGTTACGAACAAATCCTATATGATGTTTAGTTGGAAAAGGTATTCTTTTAAACATATCGATAGCGATATCAGGATTTTCCCTTTTATCTTTTTTAACACCGAAATTACGACCGTTATATTTTTCTACTAATGCATCAAAGAAGTTCAAACGTTTAGAACTTTTGCCGCCGATTAGGTTTGTAATAACTTCATAATCTTTATTTAACGCTCCTGCTGCGTATTGTGTAAACCCATCCATGTTTGCTCGTGCTTCTTTTGACATGAATAGACGTACAACTTTTCCAAGTTTTGCACCTGTAAAATTAACGCTATCTCCTTGAATATTATTGTTTATAGGTGTTTGACATTGTTTGTGTAAATTATTATTTTTTGTATTTTTGT
>JAMPEO010000024.1 GCA_023665105.1 Candidatus Gastranaerophilales bacterium
AAAACTGTTTATAATGATTCTTATATAGGTAAAAAAGACATAGGTCTTGCAACTGTTAATTCTGAAAATGATAGTATCAAGATTACCAGCATTCAAACAGATACATTAGCAGCTGTTAATACTTATGATGATACCACTAATGCTAATCCACGTTATTTCATCTTTAGAGGTGATGCTAGTCAAACTTATAATATGATATCTAATGCAGGTGATACTGCAGAAGGCATATTCTATATTCAAGGTAGAAATACAGTTGCCAGCGGATATTCTGATGTTATTGATGCAGGACAATATACTGTTGATGAAGATTCTGGAGAACGTCTGTTAACAGGTAATTATTCTTTATTCAATGTGAAATCTGCTGCTGAGTTACATATTTCTAATGTAACTATTAAAAATGCAGGTTTGATTACTAATACTAATGCTTCTGTTTTAAATATTGATAATGCAGGTGCTGTTGTTATGTTAAATGATGTTATCTTAGCAGATAACAAAGGTTATGCTATATACAATAACGCAGGTGCTTTATCATTAGAAAATGTTTCTATCTTGAAAAGTGAATCATTCTCTAATAGCAATTCTATATATAATAATGATTCAATAACTACATCAGGCGTTAACAGATTTGAAACCCTAGTAGAAAACGGTACGGCAGGTACTGCTGCTAATGCATTATTCTCTACAGAAGGTGTTAATACATTTACTAACAACTTTGCAAACTATGGTACATTGAATATTGGCGGTACAGATGATAGATTTGTCGATATTAGTGGCAGCGGTTCTGTAAATGTGTCAGGTACTGCAACTGTTACAGGTGCTATTGCTGATTCATTAGCTGTTGCATTAGCTCCAACCGGTAAACTCACACTTTCAGGTGAAAATGCAAGAGTATCATTTAATAATGGTACTGATACTTGGGAGCAAAATGCTGTTGTTATGTTAGATGGCGGTACTTTAAATTATGAACTTGATTCTAATGGCTATTTCTCTTCAACAGCTAATGGTGGACATCTTAATATCAATTCAGGAGTGTTTACTCTTGTAAGTTCATCTACTTCTACAAATGATTTGAATGATGCAGTTGTTGTTACTTTAAACTCAGGTGCTGCGTTAGCTATTGGTTCATCAGAAATTGTGAACTTTGATGAAAATGATACAATACATTCAAGTGCGTCAATCTCTTTGGCAGATAAAGCTACTTTCAATATCAGAGGAATTACGTTTGTTGATGGTGCAACATCTACACAAAATATATTTAATATAAATATGGATAACCAAATTTCCGGTACAGTTGATACAACGTTTATCAATTCCGGTGCAGATATGACTATCAATGCTAATTTATCAGCATTTGAAGGTACATATCGTCAAACATCTGATACAACGACGATTGTTTCTAAAGATGGTGCAATCTTTGGTGGACGCAAGGAAATCAATGCCGGAAAATTATATATAACAACCGGTGAAAACGGTATTGAATATACAAGATTATTCTTAGGTGATAATGTTGAATTCAAAAATTATAGTACAACTGAAAATGGCGGCATAATCAATGCTGATGTTTTAAGATTCTCAGGAGAAAACGCAGTTGCAACGTTCTATAAAGATTCAAATCTTGAAAGTGTTGATGTTGTTGATTATGAATTAGCTTCAAATATTGCAAATGCAGGTAAAGTTAATACTCTTGCGTTTGAGAATGCAAGAGTAAAACTTACAAATGCTACAGCTACAACCGATGTATCTACTACTTATGATTATTCAGGTGAAACAATTTATAGCTTTAAAAATTCATATATCAATTTGACCAATAGTGAAACTTGGCCTGCTTCTGCTTTAGAATTACCTCTTGAAGGTACAGGAGATATCTATAGATTTACAGATTTAAGACTTGATAATACAAGATTTGCTATTGATATTGACTGTACTAAACGTATATTTGATACAATTTATGTTACATCTGAAAATGCATCAGGTATTATTTATATTGATGCTATAAACTGGATTTCTGAACCTGTAGTTGATGATGGACAAGGTTCTCCTGGTGCAATGCAAATCTTACATGCTGCTAATGATAATATTCAATTAGTTCTTACTAAAGATTACTCTTGGAGATATACTATCAAAGATACTTATCAAGATGACGATGGTAATATATCTGTAGATTATGATTGGTATGTTGGTGGCAAGACTTTAGCTATTGGTACAACTAATACAACGAATGATTCTATTGTATTTGAGTATGACAGACAAGATTTATTGCATGAATTAAATATATATCTTGTTGGTGATACTGCTAATAATGTTAAAACTTTTAGCTTTGATGGTCCAAATCAAACATATATTATGATAGAAAATGCCGGTGTTACTGCTGGTGGTAAATTCAATATCGTTGGTGAAAAAGTTGAATCAGATCAAGGTTCATTAGCTGTTATTGATGCAGCTGCGAAATACTCATTATTTAACCTTGCTAATACAACTATTATGACTATTGAAAATATCATTATTCAAAATGCTGTATTAACAGAGGAGAATGTGAACGCATCTGTATTTGATATTACAAATTCAGGTGTTAACTTGACTTTGAATAATGTTACATTGAAAAATAATGCCGGCGTTGCACTATATAATATTGGTGGCAAGGTGACAATGAGTGATGTCAGCTTCCTTGCAACAGGTAATAATACTGCTGCTAATTCTATTCAGAATGCCGGTGGTACTATTACTGCATCAGGTATAAATGTGTTTAGAACAGATATTTCTAATGTTGCGGGTGCAAGAATATTCCTAGCGGGTGATAATACTTTATCTAGTGTTATAACTAATGCAGGTGTATTTGCTATAGATGGTAATTCTTCTATATCAGGTACTATAAATAATACAGGTGATTTATACATAGCAGGTACATCTACTATAAGTGGTACAATCAATAATAGTTCTGATATGTACACAGGTGTTATCCCTTCTGAAATGGGTACTGCATCTGCTGATTCTTCTGTTGTATTTAATTCTAATATCTATAACTCAGGTACTATCAATATCAATGGTAAAGATATTTTGAATGCTGCATTGACATCATTTGAAGAAACATTTGGTACTCTTAATATTAACAATGAATTGACTGTGACTGCATTAGGTAGTATTTCTTCAGACAATACGGTTACAATGGCAGATGGTGGTGTCTTAAATATAGATATGGGTACAGTTTATCTTGATACCGGTGATTCTTTACAAGGTGAAATTGTGCTTGGTGCGACCGATGCAAATGTTCCTATAGATACAAGTTCATTATATTATTATGGTTTGAATACTACTGGTGGTACTCAACCTAAAATTACTGCTAATTCAGGTAACTTGTATCTTGAAGATGGTACATTAAGAATTACTAATGGTGATGTATTATCTAATACTGTTAATATTGAATTAAATAAAGGTACATTGGATATCAATGCACTAGCTGACAATGTTGAATTGTCTGCCGGTGATAAATGGACATCTGATGCGTTTGTTAAATTAACCGGTGCTAATTTAGTTCTATCTCAAGGCTTGAATGAAACATCTGTATTAGATTTATCTACTAGAAATCAGCTTGTTGGTGATGAAACATCATCTCTTACAAATGCTGGCGTTGATTTAACTATAAGTGCTGATAATAGTGCATATAAAGGTTCTTATACTCAAGAAAAAGGTGTTGGTCTTACTAAAACTCCTACATTATATGTTACTACTACAGGCAATGTATTTGGTGGTGCAAAAAATATCAATTCAGGTTCTGTAATTATTGAAAATGAAGGCTTAATAACTTACACAGGATTTGAAATAGGTGGTACAATCGCGGATAAAGTTACTTTTGCAAACTATTCTGCAGGTGGTTTAGTTGACGATTCTGTCCTTCATTTCTCAGGAGAGTCTGCTGTTGCTACATTTGGTAAGTTAAGTACTTTGGAAGATAATGCAGAATATACTCTTGGTGAAACTAACGGCGGTGGACAAAATAATAAACTTGTGTTTGCTGATTCAAATGTTACTCTTTTAACAGACAAAGGCAACAATATTAAAGAATATCAATTTGATAATTCATTAGTTAATTTACAAACTGATGTTAATGGTAACAAATATAATGCTTATGAATTTGGTAAGTTAACTATCAATAATTCAACATTTGCTATTGATGTTGATTTAACAGGTTTTGTTGCTCCTGCTGAAGATGGTACTGTTACACCTCCTACAGGTAGTTTTGCAGATACTATTACTATTAACGATATTACTTCTACAGGTGCAGTTGTACTTTCAAGAGTTAACTTCTTAAACTTGTTAGATCAATATGCACAAAGTAAAATTCAAATTTTAACAAATGCTTCTAATAGATTCTATCTTGAATTAAGTGAAGAAATTGCTAATACAACTTGGTCTTATACTCTTGCTGATCATAGTATCGGAAGTATTGTTTCTATAAATTATGATGATTTCTTGGGTGTTAAAGCTATTAGAACATCAAAATATACTAATGCTTCTGCGGCAAATGATAGTATTGAAATTTATAATAAGGATATCAATGATGTATTGAGAGCTATCAATACTTATGATGCAGGTCAAGATATCACTAGAGAATTTCTTATGAATACCGCTGATGCATTATATGTTATGAAAACTAATGCGGGTGATACTGCCGGTGGTATTTTCAATATTATTGGTGCTGCTGATGCGGATGGTGCTCCAACCAGTGTAATTGATGGTGCAAGCAGTTATTCATTATTTAATATTGCTAATACAACAAGAATGAATGTTAGCAATGTTGAAATAAGAAATGCAAGTTTGACTTCTGATGATGGTTCTCAATTAAATGCTTCTGTATTTGATATAGAAAGTCCTACTGCAACAGTTACGTTGAATAATGTTGTATTAAGAGCAAATGAAGGTAATGCAATTTATAACGCAGGTACTTTAAGTCTTACAAATGTTAACGTTGCAAGAGGTAGTGCGACTGTTGCGAATAGTATTGTTAATGCTAACAGAATGACATTGAATGGTACAAATACTTTTGGTAGTGCATTTAATAATGGAGTTACAGGAAGTATTACAATGTATGGTATCAATACATTTACCGGTGTATTGACTAATGACGGCATTATCAATGTAGTTGCGGAAGCTGCTCAAAATCCTATTGTTAAACCGGAAGATATTATAAATACATTTGGTGTTATTAACAATACGGGAACCATAATTACATCTGCAGGTAGTTCAGTATTTACAGGCGAAGTGACAAATACAGGTTCTATTTCACTTGGCGGAATGGATGTTATTTCTGCAAATATTACAGGTGCTGGTGCACTAAACATTGTTTCAGAAAGTTTTGATACTGCGGATGCTGTTTCTACAACTGTAACAGGTCGTGGTGTTATTGATAATTCTGTTAAATTGAATATTGATGAAGCAGGAACCTTAAATATTGCAGGCGGTACTGTTAATTTAAATCAAGGTGATAGCTGGAACGGTTTAATTTCTCTTGATGATTCAGATTTGGATACAGCTGTTTCAACTTTGAATTTCTCTGATTTGTCAAGTAATGGTGCTTTGAATGCTACTGTTGGTAATATAAATATTCTTTCAGGTAATTTATCATTAAAGGCAACTGATGTTGTTGATGATGCTGTAAGTTTGAATATTACTGAAGCAGGAAAGCTTACTTTGAATGGTCAAACTGCATTTAATCTTTCTGCCGGCGATATTTGGTCAGGAAGAATTGAATTGCAAAATGGTTCAAATCTGACAACAAGCAATGATTTAACTGCTAATGGTGCACTTACTCTTGGTTTGGATAATCAACTTACAGGTGATAATACCTCTGTTTATGCTAACAATGGTTTGACTCTTACAATATCAGGTAATCAGGCTGCATTTGACGGTACTTATGAACAAGAAGCAGGTAGTTTGACAGTATATGCTAACGGCTATAACGGCTTTATGGGTGCAGCATTTGGTGGTGTTAAAAATATCAATGCCGGTGAAGTAACAATTTATAGTAATACTGATATTGATTATGATAGCTATAAATTAGCAGCTAATACAACATTTACGAATTATTCAACAGGCGGCAATGTAGATTCATCTGTTGTAGATTTTCAAACTGTTGCGTCAGGTGCTACTGCCAGATTTGATACTGTAAATGCTGATGAAAGAGCTAATTATACACTTTCTGCATTCAATGCTATGGGTGTTAATACTGTTGAATTCAGAAATTCGGTAGTATCACTTAAAAATTCTGATTATACTGATAAAACTGTATATAAATTTGGTACAAATACTATTGTAGATACTCAGGATGATATTTATACATCATATACTTTTGATGCTTTAGATACATCTACTAATGGTATTGCATTAAGAACTCAATATCCGTCTTACAAAATAGATATTGATTTCACAAGTGTGGTTGAAAATCCTGATGCGGCTGCTCCTGTTGGAAATATTGCAGATACTTTCACAGTAGGTGCACAATCTGTTGGTGTTATAACCTTATCTGATATAGCATTTAATAATTTTGATATGGATTATACTTTAGGTAAAGTTCAAATCCTTAAAGGTGATGGAGTTGGTAATGATAAGGTATCACTTGCTCTTTCTGATGAACTTGCAGCAAAAACTTGGGGTAAATTGATTTCAGATTATCATATTGAATCTAAAGGATATCAAGTATATTCAGATACATATATTGGTGCTAAAGGTATAAGAGCTGTTGCGTATGATGAAACAAGAGCTGTGAATGATAGTATCGAAATTTATATTATTGACCAAGATGATGCCTTGAAAGCATTAAATACATTCTCTACTACAGAAGCAAGATATTTCTTGTTTAAACCAAAGAGTGAACCATATTATATGACTGTTAATTTAGGTGAAACAACTGCAGGAACATTAAATATAGTTGGTAATCACGATGGTTCTGATTATGTAATAGATGGTAAAAATCCTGATGGTGCTGATCCTGATACTGCATATTCAATGTTCGTTTTGAAAAATGCTACTACATTAAATATTTCAGATGTAACTCTTAAAAATGCAGGTATATATCCTACAACAAGACATAACGCATCTGTAATAGATATGTATAATGCTTCTGCAACTGCTAATATTCGTGACGTTGTATTTGATGCTAATGCCGGTTATGCAGTATATGCAAACTCAGGCAAACTAAATCTTACAAATGTTACATTTAATGCTGATGCGAATGACGGTAATAAATTATTTGTTACCGGTACTGCAACATTAGTTGCTAACGGTGCAAATATATTCTCTACTTCGGTTACTAATAGTGGTGCTAATGCTACCTTTAGCGGAACAAATACATTTGAGACAACTTTATCAAATATAAATAATGGTAATATGTCATTAAGTGGTAATAGTAACTTTATTGGTATTACTGGTACTTATGGCGGTGCAATATATAATAATGGTTCTACTTTATCGGTAGCTGATGAAGCTGTATTTGAATCTAATACGGCAACTCAGGGTGGTGCTGTTTATGTTTCAGGCAATAAAGTAGTAAATATTGCAGGTACATTTGGCGGCGAAAACGACAAAGGTAATACAGCAGAGCAAGGTGGTGCTATTTATATTACCGGTGCAAATAATAATGTTACTGTTTCAGGTACATTCTTGAATAATACTGCTGATGCATTAGGTGGTGCTATTTATTCAGATTCGTCATTTAAGGTTGTGGCAGATTCTTCAGAAACATTATTTAGCGGCAATACAGCAGCAGGTGCAAGTAATGCTATCTATATAAACGCATCATCAATGCCTACTATTACAATGAATGTTGTTAATAATGGTACTATAAGATTTGAAGATGCTGTTCAAGGTGCAAATAAATATAATATTGCTATTTCAGGTGGAAATTTTGATGATAGAGTTATCTTCAATAATCTTGTTACTAATGCTGATATTTCTATAGAAAATGTTTCTGTAACTATTGATGCATCAAGATTGAATTTACAAGATTTAGGTATTGAATCTTCAATAGATGGTTCATCAATCAGACTAAATTCAGGAGCATTAGAACTTAATACTTTAACACTTGAAAATTGGACTACTAATGATGCTTCATCTGCGACATTGGTTGTTAATGATACTGTAACACCATATTTGACACTTGTTAATTCTGTTGTAAATCTTTCTAATTCTACAATTACCGATTTGACAAAGAATTCTTGTGATAACACATATATGGGTATTCTTACATCTGATGCAAATACAAAATATTCTATTGATATTGCATTTAGCGATGATTATACAGTTAATGAAGATGGCACAATTACTTATAATGTTCAAAATAAAGCTGATACAATCACTATTGCAGGTGCTTCTACCGGTACTGTAACTTTGTCATCCATCAACTTTATGAACGTAAATCAAACTAATGATGGTATTATTCAAATTATTAAAGGAGATCAAACTAGTTCTACATTAACATTGGCACTTGGTGCAGATGTTCAAACTGAATGGCAATATACATTAGATGATTATAAATCTGCTGATGGAATACTAAATGTATTATTTAGCGATTTTATCGGAACTAAGAATCTTGTATTATCTCATACCGATACTTCAGGTAATATATTTGACAGTTTAGAAATTCGTTCAAATAAACAAGATATTTTAGCTGCTGCTAATCAATATACTGACTCTGAAAACAGGAACTTTAACTTTACAAACAGACTTGCAAAAGAAATTTATACATTAACAACTGATACCGGTATAACTGCATCTGGTGTTATGAATGTTAATGGCATTGCTAATACGAGAACGGCTACTTATGAAGATATAATTGATGCTAATAAACATTCAATGTTTGTAGTTGCCAATGCGGGTACTATATTAAATATTAGCAATCTTACAATTCAAAATGCTGTAGCAAATAGAATTAACACATCGCATAATGCATCTGTTCTTGATATAGTTGCAAATGATGCAGTTGTGAACTTGACAAATGTAATCTTCAAAAACAATGCCGGTAATGCTATTTATAATATGGGTTCTGTTGTATTAAACGGTGTTACTATTGAATTGGCTGGCGGTGATATCTATAATGCCGGAACAATGAGTTTTGTATCAGGTAATAATACAATCAATACTTCATTAACTAATACTTCAAATATTGTATTAGGCACTGATACCGGAGCTATTTCTAATAATACATTTAACGGTGTTGTTACTAATAACTCTGTGATTGAATCAAAAATTGGCACAACAAATACATATAATGGCAGTATTGTAACAACTGATGGAGCAGAGTTTAATTTTGGAGGTAATGATGTAATCGACTCTGAAATTATATTGAATTCTGCAAATGATGTTGCTACATTTAATATAACCGGTACAACAACTGTTGCTCAAAATTCAGGAATGGTTGATAACAACCTATCTATCAATGTAGCAGACGGCGGTACATTGAAGTTCTTAGGAAGCTCAGCATTATTTGATGTTACAGTAAATGATACTTGGGCAGAAACAGCTGTTATTGCTCTTGAAAACTTTGTAAATCCTGCTGATACAGCAGATGTTTCAGAAGCATATTTGAAATATGTTGGTGCAGATGCTTCCGGTAGCAATGGTATTATAAATGCTGTTTCAGGTAGATTTGAATTAGTTTCCGGTGTGTTTGATATACTAGCTGGTTCAACTATAGCTGATGATGTTAATGTTATACTTACCAGTGGAGCTTTAGGTGTTAATAGAAGCGGTATAACTTTAGCAAGTGGTGATGTTTGGTCTGATAAAACTAAGGTTATGCTTGCTGATGGAGTTACATTTACTATCGGTAGCGGTCTGAATGATAACTCTGTATTGAATATTACAGAAACATCTACATTGTTAGGTGATACAGATAATAACAGTTCTCCAAATGCCAAATTTGTAAATAATGGTGTTACTGTCAATGTTCTTGTTGATGAATCTGAATTGTATAAAGGTCAATATATTCAAACTGCCGGTTCATTAGTAATAGAAAATGATGGTGTTAATAAATTCGGTAAAGTATTCGGTGAGTATGTTACTCAAGATGCTGACGGAAAAGATGTTGCATCTCATAGTTTGAAAGATATTCAAGGCGGCTCAATGATAGTTAATTACACAAATGATGCAATTAACTATGGTAATGTTAAACTTGGAAATAATGCAACCTTAATTAACACTACTGTTGGCGGTGTTGTTAATACTGAATTATTATCATTTGGCGGAACAGGTGCTGTTGCTAAATTTATATCTGCTAATGCTGATGCAGTTTATACATTACAAGCAGTTGATTCGCTTGCAAATAGTAGAAATACTATTGTCTTTGAAGATTCTAATGTTACTTTACTTGATAAATCGTTTAGACCGGCTTCTTCAAGAAACGGTGTTACAGCTTATGAATTTAATAATTCAGTTGTAAATCTTCAAAACGGTAATGTAGAAGCTACACCTGATACTCCTGCAACTGTTGATTTAAGCAATTATTATTTCTCAAGTTTCTCTTTAAATAATTCAACATTTGTTCTTGATGTTGACTTAAATAAAAGTACATTAAGAGCAGATACACTTGAGATAGCTGCTGTTGCAAATCCTGATTCTGATAATACAATCAAACTTGCGGATTTGAACTTCATAAATGTTGATCAATCTAATATTGGTAAAATACAAATCTTACGTAATAAGATTGATGCTGTAACATTAGCTCTTGACAGTGTTCTTGCTGACACAACTTGGGAATATTATGTTGATGATGCAATGCGTGTTACTCAAGACGCTGATGGAAATGATATTGTTCAAATTAAATTCACAGATTTCTTAGGTATAAAAGCAATTAGATTAGCTAATTATAGAGATGATGCTTCTACTAATTATGATAGTATTGAAATCTATAATTCTATAACTTATGATTTGTTGCAACAAATCAACCATTTTGATACTCCTAATAATGTGACATCTAGACAATTTGCATTTACTGCTGACGGTCAAACTTACACAATGACAGAAAGTCTCGGTTTAACAGGGTATGGTAAGTTTGATATTGTTGGTATGCGTTCTAGAGATGGTATGTACTCTATTATTGATGGTACGAATAACCATTACTCTATGTTTGAATTATCAAATGATACGCAAATGTCTGTATTGAATGTTACATTTGCTAATGCAGGTTTGAATGGAAATTCAGGAAATGCTTCTGTATTCGATATATCTAACAATGCTGCTACATTAGATTTAACTAATGTTAGATTTAATGCAAATAGTGGTGATGCTATTTATAATAACGGCGGAACAATTACAATGAAAAATGTTGTATTTGATGCTGCAACAAAAGATGCTGATGGAAATGTTACTGCTGCTAATAGCATTAAAAACTATTCAACAATTACAACTACTGTTGATAAAGGTACAATGACTAATAATATCTTCAATTCAGCAATAGTAAATAATACAGGTGCAATATTTGAATTCCATGCAACAGATACTATTGCAGGCAATATTATCAACGATGGTGAAATGAGATTCTATGGTATTGATGTTATTGAAGCTGCTAATGATGGCTCTGCTTTTGATAACGTTGGTACTATTAAAACAGCTGTTGGACTTACCGGCGTAAATAATGTTTCTGTGACATTTAACAGAGTTATTGATAACAAAGGTATAATTGAAACTTTAGGCAACGATTATTTCAATGCTAATATCAATAATACCGGTTCAATCTTCTTTGGCGGTACAGAACAAGTAGCAGGAGTTATTTCTGGCGAGAATGGTAAAATAGTTATTGATACTATTGGTACTTCAATTCAAACACCTGTGGTTAGTGTTGTTGCGAATGGTGAAATTGATTTCAACCAACAACTTACACTCGCTAATGGAGCTAATCTGAATGTTGATGGTGGTATTGTTAACTTAGATAACAATACAGATACTGCTGATGTTTGGGATGGTACTGTTACTTTGAATGCCGGAACTTTGAATTTGGCAGGTATTGAAAATAACGGTGACTTTGTTGGTAATGCGGGTAGCGTAAATATTATTGAAGATGCTGTTTTGAATATAACAAACACAGTAAATAACAATGTAAATGTTAATTTAGCAGATGGTACTATCAAAATGACTGGTACATCTCCTGTTAGAACAGGTTCTATGACATTGTCTAATGGTGACAAATGGATGTCAGGTACTACTGATATCGTATTTGGTCGTTATTCTGCATTGACACTTGATTCAGGTTTGAACGGTGATTCTTCTATGGTCTTAGAAGCTAATCAAATCGCAACTATTGCAGGTGATGCAACCGCTGTTTCAACTGCAAGACTTAATAATATGGGTGTTGATTTGACTGTTAATGGTGATAATTCAGCATTTGAAGGTACATATTATCAAGGTTCTAATGTTACCGGTACAACTTATATTCATAATCCATCATTAACGCTTACTGCTGATGGTATTATTTTCAATGGTATTAAGAATATCTATGCAGGTAAGGTTGATATTACAAGAAATGAGTTGATTGACTATAATAACTTTAGACTTGGTGATAATGCAACATTTATAAATAAATCTAAAGGCGGTACAGTTGATTCAAATGTAATTTCGTTTGTTGGTACAGCTGTTGGTGCAGTTGCTACATTCACTAATTTCGATAATTCTGTTGATTCTGATAAAGCTGATTATACTCTTTATAATATTACTAATATCAATCCTTCTAACAAGATTGTATTTAGTAACTCTAATGTTACATTTGCATCATATAATAATGTAAATGGTTATTATGATTATTCAGGAACTACTATTTATGAATTTAATAATTCAAATATTGATTTAGGTAAAAATGATAATGGTTTAATTAAAGATTACCAATTTACAACATTAGTAAGTGACAATACAAACGACTTTACTATTGATTTAGACTTTGGTTTATTTACGTTGAATGAAGATGCTACAACAACTGTTACTAAAGCTGCTACTGCTGATACTTTGACTCTTGGTGCAAATTCAAGCGGTGTTGTTAAGCTTTCTTCTATAAACTTTATAAATGATACTCAATATGATAATTGTACAATTACAATTATTAAGACGGCTTCTTCAAATATTGAATTAGCTTTAACGAATGAATTAGTAGCTGATTTTGAAAGTAATCATACTTATGAAATATCTGATGCTATATTTGTTGTTGATGATAAAGTTCAAATTGATTATGCAGAATATCTTGGTACTAAAGGTATAAA